>CAZMNG010000094.1:0-1513 GCA_964567505.1 uncultured Chthoniobacterales bacterium | reverse complement strand
CCGGGGGTGGGCCACACTTTCGGGGACTTCGGCTCCGACCGCACGGGCGGGGACGCCCGCGCCTACACTAACTCAGTAAACCGTTATGGCTTCTTCGGAGTCAGATCACAGGCTTGCTTCACTCGACCCAGGTCGATCCCTGCCGGAGAAAAGCTCGCCTTCGACCCAGACTTCGCCAATATGACCCTCCAACAGGCTCCGGACGGCACTGGTCAGTTCAGAAACGCTGTAAATGGTCGGCATTGGAAACGGATACGACTCGCCCTTCCTCGCATGGTCGACAGCAACGTCGTTTCCGCACAGCGCCGACATTGAAGAGGTATTTTTATCGATCGATGAGGTGATCACTCGCCACCGGAACGGCTGGAAAGGAAGGTCACTACTTTTATTTGCGTCACCAGCCCTTAGACAACTTCTGGTCCACGCCCGAAACGGTGGCTTGAGGAGACGGGGCGGAAGTTGCCAAAGTGGCCTCACGCCGCGCGAAGGCGGGCGAAGAAACGAAAGCCCCCGACGGGGCCTGCGATGCGATAGGAGCCGCCGCACCTCCTGTGTCGGGAGTGAATAATTGGCTGATGTCCCCGATAATAAATACCGCAAGCCCGGCAACTGCACACCCGGCGATTACTCGCGCGACAGGCGAGAGAGGCTTCCGGCCCCGGACAGACCTGCGAGAAAAACTCTCTCTCACAAACAGATCATCGGAGTAGACACCGTGAGTGGACCAATCATCGTACCCCTTAGATATAGCCGGGTCAGTCTCTTGCCATGCCGGCGAAACTGAGGATGCCGCCGCCGCGGTCTGTGGAGGTCCACCGACAGCAGGAGGCGGCCAAAGGTCTTCCACACTTATGTCATACTTTCGCATCAGATTGACAGCTTTACTGCGAGCCGCAGCCGCTTCGGCCTTGGTACAACCTCGACGCTCCGTCATCTCCAGCAAGGCGCGGATGGTGGTTAGCAAACCCTCTCTGGTTGGTGTCACTCTTGTCCCCTTCTAGCGTGATTCGCGGGAGAACGTAAATTACCCGAAAGAGTAAGCGATCGGAGACGCGAAAGCCAGAGGAAACCGCGGTGTCAAGGCTTTGACAACCTGTGTCGATTGGCTTCTGAGCGAACCTGCGCCGCTCGCTGGAACTCGTCAGAACGTTATTTATTTGATTGCCGTGCACGCCGGCGTTATCCAGCGTTAAGCCAGAGGATGAGCAAATGTCGGCCGCATTGCCAGGGAATTGCCGCACTTCTTTTGACAATTAGGTCTCCAAGATGAACTGCTTTTTTTTGTATTCGGCATTGCGCCGAACGACCCTGAGCGCCCAGGTGGCCAATACGGTGTATTACCTGTTCGAATTGAACTCGCCGCACCGTACTGCCAGCGCAAAGTTCAATCGGTTCAGGAACCGGACGGACGCTGAAGAGTTCGTACGCATTGGCCTGGGCGGCGTTTTAGACCACGTGAAAATTGAAGAGATCAGCGAGTCGAAAGCAAAGAAATTAAAACATGGCTCTCCCG
>CAZMNG010000093.1:7453-9240 GCA_964567505.1 uncultured Chthoniobacterales bacterium | reverse complement strand
CGTTATTGATCGCAATGTGCGGATTAATTCCGTTATCATACTGGATTCCGTAGACACCGGAATCCCAGTGAATGGTGTAAGCGCCGGCGGCAGGATTAGTAAAGCGCCCGACCCGGTAATAGAGGCCGGTACTTGCGTGGCCCGTTTCATGCACACCCACGATGACACCGCGATCGTTGATGGCGATCGAGCTGTGAAACCCGGCGTCCCATTCAATAGAACCCGTCAACCAGGTGATGGATTGATTCTGGCTTCCGTAGGGGTCGATCTTCCCGACGCGATAATGCAGAAAAGATCCATTCTTCGACGAATTGGTCGAATGAACTGCGACAACGTACCCCTCCTTGCTGATCGCAACGGTAGGCCAGGATCCATTAACTCCGGCGAATTGGCTGCCACCCCACATCACATTCGTCGAGTCCAGTTTTCCAACTCTGTACCAGATTCCGGAGTTATTTCCGGATTTGTGAAACTCCACCACGAGCCCCGAAGTATGTGCCGCAATGGATGTCTCCTTGCCCTCGTCGTAGTCAGCAGCGGGGTTGAATCGCAGCCAATTCGATGAGTCGCCTGCCGCGACCCCGGATGCGCTGGCAACGCCTGAAAGAGAGACGTAAACCAGGCAGAACCCGAATAGAAAGGCCCAGAGCGAGCTAGCTGCGAATCGTGAAAAATGGCGAAAAATTTTGTTCATGGAACTGTGTGCTGCAGAGTTTCGCAGGACGACGAGACTTCGCAATTATACAAAATAGAACGTATTCTTCGAAAAAAATTAAGCGCCCGATTGCGCAGTAGGCAAACTGTCTCGGTTTGCAGAACGGAGTGCTGGGGACAGGCGGAAAAAGTGCGAGTGGGGACAGGTCAAATGTTGGCGCTCATGTGACCTGTCCCTCTTTTTCTTCTTGATAATCAAAATAATCAAAATCGGCTGGCAACCGAGCGCCGCTCAGATCCTGGGCGCACAATCCCAGAAAGGTCCCGGTAAACCCTAGTCCGCCACAATGCTCGTCAGAGAGTCTCGCGGACTCGAAGTCATGACCGATCGGTTTCCAAGTGGCGCCATCAACCGAAAAATGGAACCTGAAGTTCTGCTTGTCGAAATCGACGCGAAGGAAAACTTGCGAAATGCCATCGACGGAAACCTCCCTATCCAGCGACTCTTCGTATTGTCCGTTATCCGAGGCAAGAATCGCCAAGGTTTTTCCAAGAATCTCGTCGTGGCTGATGCGGAGATAAACCCAGTTGTAGGTGTCGTAGATACACACCAAACCGGCCATTTGCTGGAAGGATTGTGGCTCAAATTCGAGGCAGGTTTCCGCCCGCGCATTGAACGACTGGAGTCGCCGCGCGATGAGGCTCTGTTGATGTCGCGAATTTAAGGATTCCCGCCCATAGAGTCGCAAGAAGCCTGGTCGCGCGGTTAGACTTATCCAGTTCAGGTCGGCCGGAGTTCGGAGGCTTTGAAAATGGCGGTTCAGGATGGCTTGGTCGAAATCGTCACGACCACACTCGGGGTCGAACTTGTGATCTGGCAAGTCTGGTGCCGGGACCACCTCTGCCGGAGTGTTGTTCCCGTGAGCCATCCGAGGCCAACCATCGTCTGCCCAGACCACCCGTTGCATCGCTGTTTCGCGGCCGAGATTGCAATGACGAGGGGTGATGCCGGGCGCTTCGAGAGGCCGGCCACAGAGGTGGGCGAGATACCAATCGCCCGATTGCGTTTCGACGAAGCTGGCGTGTCCGGCCTTTTGCAGTGCGAGTTGCGGGTTATGGACTGACGTTAGAAT
>CAZMNG010000093.1:0-7443 GCA_964567505.1 uncultured Chthoniobacterales bacterium | reverse complement strand
CCTCGAGGATGCGTGACCTGGCGACAGTCACCGCATGCGCGTACTCCGTTCCACCCTCTGCGACCACAAGATAATACCACGGCACTCCATTCCAAAGGCGCCTGTACAGGCGCGGACCTTCGGTCAGACCAAGCGGCGTTCCCCGAAAAATCAGGTTCGGTTCCCTGACGAGGTCACCTCTTTCTGCATCAAACTCCTGAAGCAGGATCCCGGCAAACGGATTCCGGCCCTGCCGGTGGTCTCGAAGCATGTTCAATAGCCATTTTCGACCGGTGCCGCCGACCTTTGCATCGTCATGGAAGAGCGAAGGATCAAACCCGCTCGCATTAAGAAAGACAGGATCGGACCAGGGACCTGTGATTTGATCGGAAGTAACCACAAAGTTCTGCGTGTCGGCAAATGGGGCATTGTTTTCCCACTGTTTCACATTCGTGTACACGAGGTAGAACCGGTTTCCGTCGTGACTTAAATCCGGAGCCCAAACGCCGCCCGAATTCGAAACGCCATGCAAATCCAGTTGAGAGAGGCGATCGAGAGGTCTGGTCAGCAGCCGCCAGTGTCGCATGTCGCGGGAATGATGGATTTGGACACCAGGCCACCATTCGAATGTGCTGTTCGCGACGTAGTAATCCTCACCGACCCGAAGAACGCAGGGATCGGGGTTGAAGCCTGGCAAGATTGGATTCTTAATCCACTTCATAGGTCTTCAGGTTGCAGTTGTCGTTCCCGGGAGTCTTACGGCAGAGAGGGAAGTAAAGTATTCGAAACGAATTTACAGCACGTCTGTGCAGATTCCGAGAGCAATGTCATCTCATTCTTATACGGGCCCTCTCCAGTCGCGCACTGCCAAAGGACCAGAGGGAATCGGGGACACTATCGCGCGATGAAAAAGTGCGAGCCACTGCGTCATAGTCAAAAGAAACCGTGTTCCTATTCATAAAGTATGGCATATCCGGACGGACTTGGACGACAATCACTCTGGTCGTGCATCTTCGGACTAGTGAAAATGCTAGCTCGAGGAAATCGCGCCCAAACCATCCGTGATGCTCATATTGCAGCATTTACCGAAAATACGCCCCCGTTACACTTCCCCGCTTGTCTAGCCACCCCTTCTCAACCGGCAACAACTCATGAAGGTTAAACCCATTCTCGTGTGGACCTTTTTTTGGTCGCTCCTCGCTTCAGCGTCGGGCGAAACCGTGATCAAGATCCTGCATATTCAGACCAATCCCCGCATCCTGGCGATCTGGCAGGAGGCGGCCCAGACGTACGAAAGCGCGCACCCCGGCGTCAAAGTCCAATTCAACTATTTGGAAAACCAGGCTTTCAAGGCCAAGTTACCCACCCTGCTCCAATCCAAGGACCTGCCCAGCGCTTTTCACAGCTGGGGCGGCGGGGTCATGTACGAACAGGTCAGTTCGGGCATTTGTCAGGACATTACCACGGGAGTCACCGAAGGTGGCTTTAAGGATACTTTCTATCCCGCCACCATCGATAACTTCACAGTGGAGGGCAAGATTTACGGCGTGCCGAACGACGTCGGGCCGGTCGTCCTCTGGTACAACAAAGAGCTCTGCCAAAAAGCCGGAGTGGATCCGACGAAAATCAAGCAATGGGGCGACTTTGTCGACGCAGTCAAAAAGTGTCAAGCTGCCGGCATCACTCCGGTGGCGGTGGGTGGCCAAGACGAATGGCCAGTGCATTTTTACACCGCGATGTTGATGATGCGGATCCTCGGCAAGGATGGGTTTGAAGCGGTGTACCAGGACAAAAACGGCGGCTTTGCGAGTGCCGACGTGATCAAGGCCTTCCAGCTTTTCAGGGATTTCGCGGCGTTGCATCCTTTTCAAAACGGCTACTTGGCCAATACCTACGATCAAGCAGCCGGCACTTTCCAAGACGGCAAAACGGCGTTCCATCTAATGGGCAGCTGGGACTTGGTTGAGGGCCGGGCGAACGCGGCGGATAAGAAAGGACTATCTGACGAGCAACTCGGCTGGATTTTCTTTCCCGAAGTTGAAGGGGGCAAAGGCAAAGCAAACGACTTATTTGCGAGCTTGGACGGCTGGCTGGTTACAAAAGGTGCGCCCAAGGAAACGATCGATTTCATGAAGGTTTGGTTAGGCAAGGATACCCAGACAAAGCTGGCCGGCCCAGGACTATTTATCCCGCCGGTCAAGGGCACCGCCGACGTGATCCAAGATCCTCTGATCAAGCAGATTGCCGAGGAAATTGACAAGTCCCAATGGATCCAGATCGCCATGGACCAACTGTTGGGACCCGACACCGGCCAGGTTTTCAATGATTCGAGCACCGGCCTGGCCTCGGGCAACACGACGCCCGAAAAGGCGGCTAATGCCATCGAAGCCTCTTGGCAGCGGAATAAGTCGCAGTAACCTCGGAACAAGAACGTAAATGGCAGCGAGCGTGTTCCCTTGTGCTCGAATCTGCGTGATCGGCGGAGTTTAACCTGGAAGTATTTCGGGGCTGCGGTTTGAAATTCAGAATATAGATAATCCGGCACCGAGACCTACCAAACGCCCAAACTGTCTCGACTTGCGATAAACATTCCATGGCTTTTCCCCTCGATCCAGCGCCTCCCGGCCAGAGACGCCCACCAGTCGCCACCGTCACCTCGCGGGTACAGGAGGACCCGTCCAGCCTTGCCGAGGCACGCCAAGTCGAGCAAATGATTGCCTCCAAACCAAACGTGTGGCGGCACGTGAAGGACTTCTCACGCTCGAGTCAGATGCGGGCCTGCCTCCTCTTTTTGCCGCCGGCCCTTTTCCTCTTTACCCTCTTCGTCACCTGGCCGGTGGTCGAAGCCGCTTATTACAGCTTTTTCAATTGGAACGGCTACGGCGCGCCGTCCAAATGGACTGGACTGCAGAATTTCTTCTGGGTTTGGACCGACCCGATTTTTTTCCACTCGTTGTTTAACAACTTGCTCATCGTTTTGGTCTCAGCTTTCATCCAGGTGCCGATTGCCCTATCGCTGGCGCTGTTGATTTCGGACAAGAGCCGCTCGAGTGTGGTCTTTCGGGCCATCTTCTTTTTGCCTTACATCCTGGGCGAGATCGTGGCGGGGTTGATCTGGCGCTACATGTACGATGGCAACTACGGAGTGGTGGCTGTGGTTTATCGCTGGTTTGGCCAGGAACCCCCCCAGGTGCTGGCCACGCAGGGTTGGGCCATGGCGGCGCTGCTTTTGGTGATTATTTGGAAGTACTTTGGCTTCCACATGGCGCTTTTCGTCGCCGGGCGACAGGGAATTGACAACGACGTGTTGGAGGCGGCCAAAATCGACGGGGCCACTCGTTGGCAGACTACCTGGGGCGTCATCCTGCCCCTGATGCGGCCAGTGGTGGTGCTGTCGCTGTTCTTTAGCATCCTGGGTTCGTTGCAGACCTTCGCCATAATTGTCTCATTAACCGATGGAGGGCCATCCAATTCAACCCAATCGGCGGTGAGTTACCTCTACAACTTCGGCATCAAACGCATGCGGGTCGGTTTTGGCAGCGCGATCGGGGTGACGCTGTTCGTCATCTGCGTGTTGGTAATGCTGATCTACAAAAGACTTTTCATGCGGCCGAAGGAGGGTCAATAGGCTATGGAAAAGAAACGTTCCAGTCTGTTTGTGTACTACCGCTGGTTGATACTGCTGCTGGCGTCGGGGCTCTGTTTGTTGCCGCTGTGGGCTGCGGTCATCGGGGGGTTTAAATCCCCGGGCGACCTGCGCACCAACGCCTTCGGGCTGCCACGCCAATGGCTGACCGACAACTATGTATCGATCGCCACTGGCGGTCGCTTCTGGCAGATGCTGGGCAACTCGGCCTTCATCGCCTTCGTTACGGTTTTCTTTACATTGTTGGTCAGCTCGATGGCGTCCTTTGTGCTCGCCCACATTCACTTTGCGGGCAAGAGGTGGCTCGCTAACTATCTGGCTTTGGGACTTACCTTTCCGTTTGCCACGGCGGTGCTGCCAGTCTTTATCCGTGTGCGCGACTTGGGGCTCTTGGATTCGTACTGGGGAGTGATCCTGCCGCAGGTGGCTTTCAACCTGGGCTTTGCCGTCGTGTTGCTGCAGGGGTTTTTTTCCGAATTGCCCAGGGAGTTGTTTGAGGCGGCCTTTGTCGACGGCTGCAGCTACACGCGCATGTTTTGGCGGATCACGTTGCCATTGTCCCTGCCGATCCTGGCCACGGTAGGGGTGCTGGCCTTGGTCGGAAGCTGGAACGAATACTTGCTGCCCTTAGTGATGATCAACGACGAAGGGCTTTATCCGTGGCCTTTGGGTATCATGCAGTACCAGGGCCAGTACGGGACCGATTGGGGCAAGGTGCTGGCCTTTGTGAGCCTGACGCTGACGCCCGCGGTCATCTTTTACCTCATGGCCCAGAAATACATCATCGCGGGTCTGACCTCTGGGGCCGTCAAGGGCTGAGCTGGGGGGTTCGTAGAGGGAGTCGTTGGAACTTTGAGATCGCGGTGGAAATGACAAGTGACGAACCCCTTCGCTTCTTATCCAAATCCTGCAACGGCGAGGCAGGCTTGACCCATCTTGACAGGCTCAAGAGGTAGCGTGGAGATGAAGCCGTTTGAGGATTTTATGTGCTTAGGGGCCAAGGTCTGGGCCGTTTTCGCCAAGAAGAGAGCTTTCATCCAATTTCGAATTATTTAAGGATAAGGAGTGGCTAGCGGCGCGGTCTGCCGCTGCCGACCAATTATTCAACCCACAAACAGTTAAGGAGAATACAGTGAGTAAGAGTGCAAACACAAGCAGCGTCTACCGCGTCACCGAGCTCATCGGCACCAGCGAAATTTCCTGGGAGGATGCCGCGAAACACGCAGTGGAAACCGCAACAAAAACGCTGCGCGACCTGCGCGTCGCGGAAGTGAACAAACTCGATTTAGTGATCGTAGACGGCAAAGTCACCGCTTTCCGCGCGCGCGTACATCTGTCGTTCAAGTACGAAGGCAGAGAGTAGAGTGCAGCCATCGGGGTCTGAATTCAGAAGGGTGGATGCCAGCCGGCGTCTGCCCAGAGCTGCCCGCTGACCTCCGAGTTGCCGATCAGGAAGCAGATCGCCTCGGCGATTTCGAACGGTTCGATCAGTCTGCCCAGCCGGGTGTAAGGCAGAATGTTCTTCTTGATGTATTCTTCGCCCAGTACCCGGACCATCGGCGTGTTGGTGAACCCCGGGTGTACGATCGTGGCATGCACCCCGTGGAAGATCGCCTCTTTGGTCAGCGTCGCCTCGGCGCCTTCGAGCCCCGCTTTGGTAGAGGCATAAGCGATCTGACCGGGTATGCCTTGCGAGGAGATTGAGCCGATGAAGACGACCGACCCCTGTATCCCTTCCTCGGGCTTCCAGCGGCCAAGGCCACTGCGGTGTCGTGCCTCGGCGATTCGCCCAACCATCTCCAGCGCCCAATAGATCGGCGCGATCAGGTTTACCTCGACCACGAGACGGAACGTGTCTCGTGGGTAGAGAAGAGCGCGCCCGGTCACCTTGTCTATCTTGGCCGCCATTTGGTCGCGCGTGATTCCGGCGGCGGGGACGCAGATGGTGGGAGTACCGTACTCGGCGACTATCCGGTCGAAGGTCTGCTTCTGGAACACTTCGTCGGTGGTGTCCCCCAGGAAAGGCGCGGCGATCGTTTTCCCATCGCCGTTCTCCTCATTGATCATTTCGGCGACCGTCCGGACGGACTCGTTGCGGTCCACGAGTCCGAGCGACTTGACGCCGCGTTTGGCAAGACTGACAGCAACGGCCTGGCCGATGCCGCTGCCGGCGCCGGTGATCACGGCAACCTGACCTTTTATCTCCACAAATGCCCTTACCCGTATCACGCGCGCGCGCCGATCACAATGCACGATAGGCCTGCGGTTCCGGAGCGTTCCGCGAGTCCGCCACCTGCCGCCAGCGATTGTAAGCCGGTTCTGAAAATGTCACCTGTTGGCGAGGAGCGCGAAACAAGTGCGTCCGGTTATCTCTCAGGATGACCCAGCCGTGCCTCGATTGGATGACCACAGATCGCTGATTCGAGCGATAGCGTTAGTTAATCATTGTTGCTAGAATTCCTGCACTTCGATGAAAAAGGACGTCAATTTCGAGAGTGGCTGGGTAGTGCGTCTCATACGCCGATTCGGGCCAGAAGCAGACCGCTACAACGGGTCAAAATTCCGGGTCCGTGTCGGGGGCGGTCGCCGGATGCTGATGCCGCTTGCTCTTGTGCTGATCGTGATTGAACTGAGCGATCTCCTCTTTGCCGCCGATTCAATTCCCGCCAGCCTTGGAATCACGCCGGATCCCTCGATCGTTTGTACATTCAACGTATGCGCAATCCTCGGCTTATGCTCGCTTTACTTTCTATTCTCAAGCCAGATTGATCGATTTGTCTATTTGGGTCCAGCTCTTGCGGTAATACTTACGATGATTGGTTCCAAGATGCTGTTGAGCGACATCTATGACATTGATACAGCGGTCTCACTCTCCGTTGCCAGCCTGGTACTGCTGGCCGGGATTGGGCTTTCTTTGATTGCAAGCTGTCGATCGACTCCGACAGTTGAACCTGCCACGTAAGCTGCGGGTGATAATAGAAGTCTCGCTACGCAAGCGTCTAGTTCAGCACCTTAATTCAGCCAGCGGACATTCCTATGGTTCATCGGAACCTTTTCTTATAGCCATGCAGGGCGATCCAGAATTGCATCATGCAATCGTCCGAATGGTTTCGAACCGGCCTTAGCTTCGTGTCATTTGGGTCGGACTGTGCGATGTTGCTCGCCGAAAAAGGCACACATGCGCATAGGCGACAGCTGGAGAAAGCTCACAGCGAGTGACTTTGCCGTCTTGGTTCTATGGGCCACAGCCGGAGTCCTTTTGCATACCGTTACCAACGGTCAATATGGCTTCCATCGCGATGAACTGGCGACCGTCGATGACGGACGTTCACTGGCGTGGGGCTATGTCGCGTATCCGCCGCTCACGCCATTCCTTGCACGAATCGCATTCATTCTGTTCGGACCGTCACTGCTCGGGCTGCGCGCCTTTGCAGCCGTAGCGCTGGGCGTCGTTCTAGTGCTCACTGGACTGATGGCTCGCCATTTGGGAGGCGGAAGACAGGCACAAATCGTGGCAGCATTAGCCGCGGCGATCGGCGGTGTTGCATTCAGCGGTGGCACGCTCTTTCAGTACGTCAGCTTCGACTATCTGTGGTGGGTGGCGGCCGCATATTTTATGGTTCGCCTGCTCGCCTCAGATGATTCCCGCTGGTGTCTGGCCATCGGAGCTGCGGTTGGTTTGGGAATGCTTACGAAGTACACCATGATGTTTCTCGTCGTGGGGATTGCCGCCGGTTTTCTGTTCACGCCGGCCAGACGCTACCTCCGGAGCCCGTGGCTCTGGTGCGGCATCGCTCTCGCATTCGTGATCTTCCTAC
>CAZMNG010000092.1:0-9352 GCA_964567505.1 uncultured Chthoniobacterales bacterium | reverse complement strand
GCTTGCATTGCCTTGTGTTTCGTTGTTGAGCCACTTCCATCATTGTTGGTATGTCTCCGCATTACGCTCTGGTTCCGCACAAATCCTCCTCACCGGCCACGTATATTGAGATTGATTTGAATCCAGCGGTGGGAATAATTTGCACGGCTTGCACATCGCTAAAGATTGACGTAAAACAGATCGAGCTGGTTCCATGCAGCGCCTCCTGATAATTGCTCTTCTGCTGCTGAGTTTGACCTTTTTGGGCCAGGCTCGAGTGGAGCCGTTCTTTTGTGGAGCGGCGGTGGCTTATTCCAGCGCAAGCGATTCCGGGTGCCAGAACGGCTGCTGCAAGAATTCGTGCTGCTGTCAGACAGAGCGCAGAAAAGAAGCCACGCCGCTGCACTACAACGGCGGCCTGATGGCCAGTCTGGACTGGGTTGAATGCAGTTTCTCGTTGAGCCGGCCGCTGGTGATTCTGCCGATGCCGGCCGGTTTGGTGGAACCTGGCGACGCGGTGGGATACGCTCCTCCGGTGCTGGCCACGAACTGTGTTCGATTGATCTGAGTGTCCTGAATTGTCAGGACCGGTGTGTCTTTGCATCGCCTTCCGCGGCGTCGCCTTTAGACACAGCAAATCCGTGATCCTTCGTCCGGATTTTTCCTCAGATCTATGAATCACCCATTTTACTTTCATTCATTTTTCCTCACAGCGTTTATGCAGGTGTTATTGGCTCCTCCAGGCTTATTAGCGGGCCAAAGCTCGCTTTCCCTAGCAGCGGTTACACAGAAAGCGCTTGCGAAAAATCCGATGGTAGCTGCCGCTCGAGCCCGGTGGCGCATGGCTACGCTACGAATTCCGCAAGAAGCTGCCTGGGAAGATCCGCGGTTAAGCTTCGGATCGCTATTGGGCCGTTTCGTCCAAATTCCGGCGAACGGCTTCACGGATCAGACGGTCAGCCTCGAACAGAGCATTCCGATTTCCGGCAAAAACCGGAGTCGTGAAAGAGCAGCCGCCGCCGAAGCTGTCGCGGCGCTTCAAGAGTTGCGACGCCAAGAGCTGGAAGTGGTCGTCAAAACACGATCCGCATTTATCCAACTCGCAAACGACTATAAATTGCTAGAATTAAATCAAGCAGAAGAAAACGCACTTTCGCAGACGATCGACAATACTCGCTCTAAGATTGAAGTTGGGAACCAGCCCGAGTCAGACCTCCTCGCGGCACAGATCGAGTGGCAAAAAGTTGCCGAGGAGCGTCAAGACCTCGATCAAAAGCGCTCAGAGGACGAAACTGCGCTGAAGGTCTTGATGGAAATGGATGCTTTTGGGTCACTTGGGCGACTGGAGCTCCGAGAGTTGCACGCCGTCGACCTGGATACCGGAGTCCTCCGGTCGCGAACTCTGTTGAATAACCCGGAAGTGCTTCAGGCCGATGCCGAATTGGCGACCGCAAAATCACGTTACCAATTGGCTAAGCGCGAATGGATCCCGGATCCTACCGTGAGCATTCAGGCGGACCATTACAATGCGGGGTCACAGATCGCGAGCGAAGTCTCAGGCGGGATCTCAATCAGTTTGCCGTGGTTCAACGAAAAGAAATACGGAGCCGGCGAGCGAGAAGCACTCGATCAAGTAACTGCTGCCCAGAACGCCCTGGACAATGCCAAGAATGAGGCGCTGGGGAAGCTTAAGGATCAGCTGCAAAAACTCCAAACACTTCACCACCAGATTGATCTCTACGAGCACAGTCTTATCCCTAGCGCCGCGCAGAATGTCTCCGCAAACCAATCAGATTACGAAGCAAATAAAACGGAGCTTCAGCATGTTCTTTCTTCCCAACGCAATCTTTGGGAGATCGAGGCTTCCTACCATCAGCACCTGACAGACTACCAAATCGCGCTCGCCGAGCTGGAATCTCTGGTCGGTTCGAATCTCAGATTCTTCGACGAGGTGACTGAAGGACCATCAAAATGAATAACCGCGTCTTTTTCTTTCCAGTCTTGTTACTTGCGCTGCTCCTTAACGCCTGTTCGAAGCCTGGCCCGGCTGTCTCGGCCGAAAATGTCGATTACTACACATGCACGATGCATCCGTGGGTTCATTCAAAGAAGCCAGGGAAATGTCCGGTCTGTGGAATGGATCTGGTGGCTGTTTACAAAAGCAGCCTTCACGCTGACACAGCTAGTCCGATGGGCAGTCCGGGTGGAACGCCTGGTACGAGTTCAAAATTGGATCTGCAACCGCCACCGCACGACTTTGACGTTCCAGTCGCGCGTCAGCAACAGTTCGGTGTCACCTACGCTCAAGCCAAGCGGCAACGACTCGTGCGCACCGTCCGCACGGTCGGTTTGGTAACTGCGGACAAGGGGCGTCAATGGATGTACGTGCCTCGCACCGACGGCTACGTTCAAAAGCTATAAATCACCTCGCCAGGTCAAGTCGTTGAGAAGGGTCAAGATCTATTACAGGTGTACAGTCCAGACCTTGCGACATCCGAACAAGAGCTTATCAAACTTCTGGAAAGCCGTGAACACGGCACTGCCGGTGCGGCCCGTGACATCGACCAATTGATCCAGTCGGCGCAGCGGCGCCTGCGGCAATGGAATCTCACGGACCAACAAATCGAAGAGCTGGAAAAGAACCGAATATCTTCCGAATATTTGACTTTGGTCTCCCCATTTCGGGGCGTCGTTGAGGATGTGCCGGCTGACCAGGGAGCAAAATTCTCCCCTGGTCACGGACCACGAAGGTTCGCATCGATCTCCCGAATGCCGATCTTCAGCTCCGGCCTGGGATGTACGTCAACGCCGATCTCTCGGTTGATCTGGGAGAAGGATTAACCGTTCCAATCAATGCGGTCGTACCGACCGGCAGCCGGAATATCGTCTTCCTGGACAAAGGGAATGGGAAACTTCAACCATGCTTTGTTCAGCTAGGCAGCCAGGTAGAAGACGCCTACCAGGTTTTGAGCGGATTGAAAGACGGCGATCGCGTTGTCGCGAGCGCAAATTTTCTCATCGATGCGGAATCCCAAGTGCAGGGGGCACTACAAGGTTTTGAGCAGGACACCGCGATGCCCGCTCCAGAAGAAACAGGTCGTCAGAATGACTTAGGCGCCAATTCAAAGGAGCCTTTCGACTCACTGCTCAAGGATTACTCCGCATTTGAGCGGCAGCTTGCTCAAGATCAAACAGATCGTCTCAAAGATTCAATCAATGACTTTGATAGCGATATTCACGTAATCGCCGGAGCCGATTTCCGGCTAGGAAATCGGCAGTCGCAGTTTATGGAAAGCCTGAAAGAATTGGATGAAGCCACCGAACCGGCCTTTCAGGTTAACGACTTGGAAACTGTGCGTATCCAGTTCGGCAAGATAAGCGCTGCCCTTATCAAGCTGCTCACTGACTATCGTCCCGCCTTAACTCAGGAGTGGAAGGTGATGTTGTGTCCGAGGTGGAAAAAATCACCAGCCCGATGGCTTCAAACGGACCAGGAGATTCGCAACCCATTCTTGGGAACCGCGATGTCCAATTGCGGCCAGATCGTCGGGTCAATCGGGGAGGATGAACTGAAAGCTGCCCGATGATCTACTCAAAGGACACCAGGCAAGAGACACTGGTTGAGCGGGTGATTGGCGCCAGCGCGCGCAACAAATTTCTTATCGTCATATTCACGGTCATTGCCATGGCCGCGGGGGTTTATGGGCTGTTGCACACATCGCTGGATGCTATCCCGGACCTTTCTGACGTTCAGGTGATCATCTACACCGATTGGGAAGGTCGATCGCCCGATCTTGTTGAAGATCAGATCACCTATCCGATCTCGGCCCGTTTCATTTCTGCTCCGAAGGTCAAATTTGTCCGCGGCGAATCGATGTTTGGGAAATCTTTCGTGTACGTAATCTTCGAAGATGGCACGGACATATATTGGGCTCGATCGAGAGTTCTCGAATACCTCAACTCCGCTCGAGGCTCATTACCGGCCAACGTAAACCCAGTCATCGGTCCCGATGCCACCGGCGTTGGATGGGTCTATGAATATGCCTTGATCGATAAAACCGGTAATCACTCGCTCGCAGATCTACGGTCGTTTCAGGATTGGACTCTTCGCAACGCCTTGGAGTCCGTAAAAGGTGTTTCGGAGGTTGCATCCGTTGGCGGCTTCGTGAAGCAATACCAAGTCGATCTCGATCCCAACGCTCTGGTTGCTTACAATCTTTCCGTTAAAGACGTCGCGAGCGCAATCCAGGCGAGCAATAATGATGTGGGCGGCAAAACGTCAGAGGTTGCGACGACGGAGTATTTCGTTCGAGGGCATGGCTACATTCGAAGTCCAGCGGACATCGAAGACATCGTGCTCAAGGTCCAGAATGGAACACCAGTTTACGTCAAGAATATCGCAAGGGTCCACCTCGGCGGAGACCTTCGTAGAGGCGTAGCAGAACTCGACGGTAAAGGGGAAGTGGTGGGTGGGATCGTCGTCATGCGGTACGGCGAAAACGCCTTGAATGTCATTTCTGGCGTTAAAGAAAAGCTGCAAGAAATTCAGTCGTCTTTGCCCGATGGGGTCCAAATCATTCCGACCTACGATCGTAGCGGGATCATCAAGCGAGCCATCGGAACACTTCGGGAAAAGCTCATCGAAGAAAGCATCGTCGTAGCGCTGGTATGTATCGTTTTCTTATGGCATGTGCGATCCGCGCTCGTCGCCATAATCACGCTGCCGATTGCAATTATTTTATCGTTCGTTCCGCTATTTTTGCTTGGGCAGACCTCGAACATCATGTCCTTGGGAGGTATTGCGATCGCGATTGGCGCCATGATTGATGCGGCCATTATCATGGTCGAAAACGGTCACAAAGCGTTGGAACATTTTCGTGCGGAGCACAATCGCGATCCGGATCCGGGTGAGCGCACGGAACTCCTTATAGGTGCTGCAAAGGCCGTCGGCCGGCCGCTCTTCTTCTCACTGCTGGTCATTACCGTGAGCTTCATTCCCGTTTTTTCGTTGACAGCTCAGGAGGGTCGACTCTTCAGGCCTCTGGCGTTCACCAAGACGTTCGCGATGTTCTTCGCGTCTTTTCTCGGCATCACACTAGTCCCTGTGCTCATGGTCTGGCTAATCCGCGGCAAGATTACCCCGGAGGCGAAAAATCCGGTCAATCGCTTTCTGATCTGGGCTTATCAGCCCTGCGTCAACTTTGTTCTCCGGCACCGAAAGCTCACATTAGTCTTTGCATTTGCAATTTTGGCCGCGACGGCCTTCCCGTTTTTACAGCTCGGCAAGGAATTCATGCCGCCGTTAAACGAAGGGGACATCCTTTATATGCCGACCGCTGTGCCTGGCATGTCGGTGACCGAGGCCACTCAGACCTTACAAATACAGGATCGCATGATTCAGAAGCTGCCCGAGGTGGAATCCGTGTTCGGCAAAGCTGGGCAAGCAGAAAGCTCAACCGATCCCGCACCGCTTTCCATGTTTGAGACAGTCGTGCAATTGAAGCCTTCCAGCCAATGGCGTGCCGGTATGACCTGGGACAAGCTCATCGCGGAGATGAACGCCAACAGCAAGACTCCCGGAATGGCTAATATTTTTTGGATGCCAATCCAGACTCGGACCGAGATGTTGACAACGGGCTTTAGATCTCAACTTGGCATCAAGGTTTTTGGAAAAGATTTGAGTCAAATCCAAAACGTCTCGATCCAGATCGAGCGCGCGCTGACCGACTTTCCCGACACCCGCAGTGCATTCGCCGAACGGACAACGGGCGGGTATTTTCTGGATTTTACTGTCGATCGCCAAGCCGCTGCTCGGTATGGGCTGCGGGTTGACGATATCAACGACGTAATCCAAACCGCTATCGGTGGACAAACGATCGCCACAACTGTTGAAGGCCGCGAGCGTTACCCGATTAGTGTTCGCTATGCTCGCGATTTTCGTAGTGATCTGGATGCGTTGAAGCGAGTACTCGTACCGGTGCCGGCGCTCGCGGAGACTTTGAGCACGCCTTCGGAAGTCTCTGGCGCTTCAAATCCTCCGATGAGCCTCATGGCTCATATTCCGATCTCGTTGGTTGCAAAAATCGGATACAACACGGGCCCACCTCTCATCCGCAGCGAGGACGGCCAGTTGGTTGGCTTCGTTTTTGTCGACATCACGACTGGTGACATCGACGGCTATGTTCGTGCCGCTGCCCAGCGCATAAATGAACAGGTAAAATTTCCGCCGGGCTACTACATTCAGTGGGCAGGCCAATCTCAGTACCTTAAGGAGGCTGAACAGCGGCTGGCCGTGCTGATCCCGTTTACGCTGCTGATCATCTTTGTGTTGATTTATATCAACACGCGGTCTGCCACCAAAACGATTATCGTCATGCTGGCTGTACCCTTTTCGCTAGTAGGCGCCTTTTGGATGTTGTACCTGCGGCATTACAATATGAGCGTTGCAGTCTGGGTCGGATTGATTGCGCTTGCCGGACTCGATGCAGAAACGGGCGTAGTCATGTTGCTCTACCTTGATCAGGCCTGGGAAAAGTTTGTCGCGCAAGGTCGGATGCGCTCCCTCTCTGATTTATATGAGGCCGTCAAGGAGGGCGCGGTGCAGCGAATCCGGCCGAAGATCATGACCGTCAGTGCTATTCTCTTCGGTCTATTTCCCATCATGTGGTCGCCGGCTACCCAGGCGGGTGCTGATGTGATGAAGCGAATTGCGACGCCAATGATCGGCGGAGTGATCACCTCTGGAATCCTCGAGTTGCTAATTTATCCGGTAATCTACGTAATCTGGCGCAAACGAGAGCTATCACCTAACGGCCAGATCGTCAGTGGTGTGACGATTAGCACCAGCCGAAAACGAGTCATGACCTTCAAAGGATTGCTTCGTTTCTTGATCGTTGCGTTAGTCGCGGGTGCACTGTTTGCTGGCGGATTCGCTGCCTGGAAGTGGTGGAGTTCCCGGTGATCTATCGAGTGAAACTCCAACCTCAGATGGGAGGCGATTGGGCGGCGAAACTTTCCTGGCAAGGCCCGGCTGGCGAGGGGCAGGTCGAAATCCCGGTCAACGTGAAACAATAGGAAACGGAGGCCGGATTTCTGCAACGGTAATTGAACTCGTTATTCCGTTCTAAGTGCATCCCGCACGGGTATTTGTACGTATCTGCAACAGATCCCCGCTCGAGATAGGCGGTGTTCCATAGGATAATCGCAGCGACCACGAGATTGAGGCCGGTTGCGCGATGGTGTTGCGCCTCGAAGCTACGGTCGAGCGCCCTACCGCTATAAATAGTCGCTTAATTCCGTCAGGGCGACTCACTCCTGCCAGGGCAACACGCATCGCGGCTTCCGCTCCTACGTAAAGATGGTCTGTTATATTCATAAATTTTCTCCCCATAGAGGTGCATCCAAAGTGTCTCAATAGAAAAGTGGGATGGCCTTTCGGACCGAAGCCGGGCTGTGCGTCGTGCCAACGACCGTCACCGGAGTTCGAATATTGACCCGTTCGAAAAACCGTTCCGCGAGGTCTCGAGGCATCCGCACGCACCCGTGGGATGCGGGATACCCGGGAAGATAACCGGCATGCATGCCAATGGCCGCGGTGAATTCCATGTAGTAGGGCACTGGCGCGGGTTGATAATGGAAACCGGGTGGTACATGGGTGCCGGGAGTTGCACTCGATGATGCGATCCTGCCCGAACCGTCGATGATCAATTCGAAGCTCTGAGACCGATGGTCAATATCCTTGCTAATGACCGAAAAATTACCCGTTGGTGTCGACCAGCCTGGCTTACCTGACGCGATCGGAGAGACTAAACTGACTTTGCCGTCTTCTATCAGGTACGCTCTCTGCTCTGAGAGATTGATAATCACCCCCGTTCCCGAGCGCATAGCAGACGCGTTGATAGAAGCAATCACGATCGGCGGAGGTGGAACCGTCACGACGCCCTCATGGTAGGCGCAACCCATGGCAAGCGACGCGAAAAGAATGATTACAGGTACGATCCTATTCATATTTCACGTGCATCTTTTGATCGCTTCCGACGGCGGTTTCTGGGTCGAATCGGGAGGTTCGCTCCACTTTGGCGTCGCAAGAGAGGCGACTAACTTATGTGGTTAGTGTACTGCCGATCGACCAGCTCCTCCCATACTCTTCAGGAACTTTTACGGTTGCCTTTGCGTATGCCGGAAATCGCGGAGAGCATTCCCACGGTCTGTCGGATCTTAATGGGGCTTGATTTATCAAACAAAAAGAGCAGCTTCTCAGAACTCTTGTCGCAGTCTGATACCGGTGCTGTCTGTCATTCGCCATATCTTACTGATACGGCTCGAGAGAGTCCGGCAGCCGCCCATGCGCGTCAACATAAGGAGGCCAGCTTTTGGAAGAAATTGACTCTGTCGCGGCGAGTATCGTAGCGGCAATAATAGCAAAAGTGTTCGAGCCAGTCTTTGTGCGGAGAGGCGGTGATGAGGGGAAGCAAGCGTGATAGATAGGCAGCGATTTTCAGTGGGCTGAGTGGAGGACTTTGCGCAACAAAAGGATTAGGAGCAAAGATGCTCTGGAGCAGGGCGATGGCCAGGAGCTTGGCCAGCAATTGAATTTGGATCCAAACAGGATTGCGTCTGGGCAGCGGTCCGAGTTGGAAATGCGATTTCCAAGTTTTGAACAGCACTTCGATCTGCCACCGACAACTGTAGGCTTCCAGCAGTTGCTGTGCGTTCATCTGTTGCGGGGTGACGTTGGTCAGCAGAATGGTCCAATCCAGTAGTTTGAGGTAGCGCTTTGTCAGACGCAGAGTTCGGTCGCGCCGGGCGTTGGCTCTGGCGCGCCGACGACGCTGAGCAGCCAAGTGAGCCGGTAGGCGCAAAGCGACTAGTCGCACAGGGAGCCGTTCCCGGGCGCCGACTAAGAGCTCGACGCTGAGTTGGGAATGGTCTCGGAGTAAATCCAAAAGCTCTAAAGGTTGGTGGCTGTGGGGAGCAAAGAGTGCAAAATCGCTCCGCCAGCGACTCAAAAAATAGGCGCCCCGTTGAGCGATCTGTCGCCAAACCTTTAAACCGCGTAGCCTAGATCACGGATGACCAAGTCTCCCGGCTGGAGGTGATTTAGAATCAAAGGGGAAGCCTTCTGATCATTGTCGGTGAGGCAGCCCAGTTCGAAATGGACCCATTTTTGGGAACAGAGCTCGAAGATGGCCTGGACTTTGATGCTGGCCAGTTTGCTTTGGTGTTGGTTACCGCAAGCTGGGATCAACGGCTAGAGCGGTGCTATCCTGAAGCAAAACGCGCCCGAAGTGCTCGAAAAGCTCGATGGGACAATCTGAGCGGGTGAAGTGGCCCAAAACGGAGGCCAACAACAGTTCGAGAAATTTCACTAGCC
>CAZMNG010000091.1:0-9375 GCA_964567505.1 uncultured Chthoniobacterales bacterium | reverse complement strand
CTTCGAAAAGCTGGCCTCCTTATGTTGACGCGCATGGGCGGCTGCCGGACTCTCTGGCGCAGTTCGTCCTGATCCGGAGCGCCTCGTCCGAATTGGCGAGCAATGCAATAAACGAACCGTCCACGCTTTTCACTGCTGCGGTGCCAGAACCCCCAGCGCCAAGCGCGCCGCGGCCGTCCGCGTTTCGACCCCTAGCTTCGCGAACAAGTTAATCGCGTGCTTCTTGACCGTATTCAGTGACGCGTCGATGATGATCGCTATCTCCGGATTCGTTTTGCCCTCACTGATCCAGTACAGCACCTCCGCTTCGCGTGCCGTCACTCCCAGCGCCAGGAGCGCCTTTGGACCGTTGTCGCCATTGCGATGGTCGAAGCGAAGGAGGGACAGGTTGCCGGTTTTCGAAATCGCGAAGTGATCCACTTCGATTTCACCGCGCTTCCTGTGCGTCACAACTTTTGGCCTCTGACTTTCCGGGCCGCCGAGCCAGTTCACGAGTTCCGCCGGAAGGCGTTTATCCGATCGCTCCGGAAAGAACGTATTGAGCAATATGCGGGCCTGCCCCGTCGCAAAGAGGATCTGGCCCTGTTGGTTGGCAATCAGGAGTGCCTGTTCCAGAGAGGTTTCCAACTGTTTTTCCGCATCAAGTCGCAATTCAATCTCTTCAGCCAGTTCCTGGTTTTTTTGCTCGAGAGATTGCTGCAGTTCGCGAATCTGCAAATGAGTTTGAACACGCGCCTGCACTTCCTCCGGTTGCACCGGCTTGGTGACAAAGTCGACCGCTCCAGCTTCAAACGCGGCCAGTTTTTTGGTCAACTCGTCCGCAGCCGTCATCATGATGACCGGCACCTGGCGCCATTCCTTGTTTGCTTTGATCCGTCTACACGTCTCGATTCCGTCCATGCCCGGCATAACCAGGTCGAGCAGAATCAGGTCCGGAACGTTCCGGGTCAGTTGCTCCAGCGCACGAGCGCCGCTGTCGGAAACGAGGACACGAAAACCGGCCCCTGCCAGAAATCCTAATACGACGTCTACATTTCCCGGAACGTCATCGACAATCAGTAATGTTTTCATTCGGATCTCCTTCTGCAATCGCCATCGGAGGAGCGCGATGATCTGCTAATGTTCGCCCCGCTCTTTCCTATGGACTGGCCGGCATCGCACCCGAGACTTTATAGAATTCGGGGCGCCGGTCGGCTTTTATCGGGTTTCCAACTGCTTGACGGCCATGGCCTGGTAACGTCTGTCCTGGGCGAACACCGGTTTGAGGTCGGCGACTTTCTGCCATTGTTCGCGCGCGGCAGCGGGGTCGCCCATCATATCCAGCGCTTTGGCGAACTCTGCATGGTGCACAATTCGATCCGGCGCCAATTCGATCGCGCGTTTGTAATGAGCGATGGCCTCCTCTTTCGATGCTGGCGGGAACTTTCCATAGATCATCTCCGTCAGCGTTTTCAAAAACGGATTTAAGAAAAGCATCTGATAGTTCCATTGAGCCAGGATCAAATGACCGAAATCGCTTTCCGGGTTGAGTCGCAACGCCTTGGTCGCATCTGTGTAAACCTGCTTCGAATATTCGATTTTCGTGGCCGGATCCACCAGGTCGCACAGTTTTCCATAGGCGGCTGCGAGTGTCACCTGGGCGTCCGCGTTGTCCGGGAGTTTATCGGCCGCTTTGCGCGCAAGATCGAGTGCTATTTCCCCGATGGTCTTCTTCGCGGCCGGATCCGTCGCATCGTCAACCTTGAGCACGTATTGCTGGGCAAGAAGCTCTGTCACCTCGATGTTGTCGGGCGACATTTTGTCCGCGGTTTTAAGAACTGTGATCGCGGAATCGGTTTCCCCTTTTTTTTCCATCTGCTCGGCATCGGCGATGAGATGAGTGACATTCTCCTGAGCGAATGTCCACGATGCGGCAAATAAATAAACGAATACGAAGGCTCCCCTCATAGCAAAATGGCGAGCACGTTTCTACTACAAGACAGATACCTTGGGAAGTTCAGTCTTTACATTCGCTTCGGCGCGGCCGCCGGATCGAGTGTGCAGACATTACCCTGCCTCATTGGAGCACGATTTCTCAGTGCCCTACCGTCCCGGTAATCGCCCGACGAACCGCCGCAAGAGGCGCCGTATCGTCGAAGACCGTCTTGTCACCCTCGCGACCGACCCCTAAATCCTTCCAGAGTTGATTCAAGTCCGGAGCCACCGGACTCGCTCCCATCTTGTTGTAGAGGTCTTCGAGGACCGAGACCCCAGCAGCCTGGTCGCCCACTTGAAGCGCTCGATCGAGCGGCCATTCCACTTCGATACTGCCTCCGGATTTCAGAATTCCACGCATCGCGTCCTCCAGACCCCGTCGATTTTCGGTTTGTTTCCGGATTGCCACGTCGGCCAGCAGACAGTACAACGCGCCACCCCAGTAGGTTCGTCCCCACGTGTGCGTAAAATCCAGTCCCCGGTCACCGGCCTTCGGCAACCCTTGCCACATCGAGTCGACCATATCGCCCCAGATCCGCTCCGGCGTTAAATCGCCTGCGCGCGCACGGGCAACCGGCTCCACATAGGTTGCAAGACCCTCTTCGATCCAGTGGTGACTTGCCGGGACCGACGGAAACGCGAGATGCACCATCTCGTGCGTGATTGTCCAATCGTCCAGAAATTCTGCGGCGGTCGTCGAACGCCCGACCGAGATCGAAATATGCGCGCCGGCCCACCCGGATGCTCTCCCCGCATGGACCCCTTCACCGTCATCAAAATTCACATCGATCCTGACATGGCCTACCGGGTATTGTTCATAATAGACTGTAACAGCTCGCGCGGCCCGTGTGATCCAATCGATCACCAGTTGCCGCAGATCGTCGGGCGGAACCGGATTAAACGAGAGATCGATCGTCGCGTCCTTGACGTGAAGTTGCACCGTAGCCTGCGCGGTTGCCGCAGCAGCTGCCCCGGCACAGGCGAGCGCGATTAACATCGAACCTTGCAATGACCGGCGCAATACGCGGAGACAACGTGCCAGGAGAACCATCCACGATTAGAGTCTGGCGGCCGCATAAAAATTCCCTTAAATGGTCTTCTATTCGAGCCACACTGCAGCGATATCAAAATGGCGATGCATCAGAAACACCACTATTCCACGAAAATTGTTTGGACCGGTAATCTCGGCCATGGGACGGCTGGCTATCGAGCGTACAAGCGGGATCACGAGATCCGGTCGCCGGGCAAGGCCGTGATAGCCGGTTCGTCCGATCCGGATTTTCGCGGAGATGCGACCCGGTACAATCCGGAAGAGCTTCTGGTCTCATCACTGTCCACCTGTCACATGCTGTGGTATCTGCATCTGTGCTCCGATGCAGGGATCGTGGTCGAATCGTATGAGGACGAAGCGGAAGGAATCATGGAGACATCCGCGGACGGAGGCGGCCGATTTGTTCGAGTCACGTTGCGACCGCACGTGTGCGTGACGGGATCGATTGCGCAAGCCGAGGCTCTTCATCAGCGTGCTTACGAGCTCTGTTTCATTGCGAACTCAGTGAATTTTCCGGTGGAGCACTGCGCAACGATCCAACTCACCAAGTAACGAATACTCTACAAATGAGCTCTCTTCTCGGAATCGACCTTGGAACCTCCAGCGTAAAAGTCGTCGTGTTCGCGCTTGATGGATCGATCAAGGGAATCGGCAACGCCGAATACCCGATCCTGATCCCATCGCCCGGTTATGCCGAACAGGACCCGGAAGATTGGTGGCGCGCAACAGGTACGGCTGTGCGCCAGGCGATGACCCAGGCGGAGAATCCGCTAATCTCGAGTATCGGGTTCTCCGGACAGATGCACGGATTCGTCCCGATCGGGGCGAATTCAAAGCCGGTCGATAACGCCATCATTTGGGCGGACCAGCGTAGCGCTAATCTCATTCCGGAGATCGAATCCATTGTCGGCTTCGCAGACCTCAAAAAATGCGGCACAGCGCCGGCGGCCGGGTTCATGATCTCGACTCTGTTCTGGCTCCAGAAACATCAGCCCTCACTGCTGGATCGGTTCGAGACCTTATTAATGCCGAAGGATTATATCCGGCTCAAACTCACGGGTAACCTTGGCACCGACGCGAGCGACGCCTCCGCTACCGGTATGTTCAACGTCGAAAAACGGGCTTGGGCCGATGACCTGATCGCACGTCTAAAGCTGCCGCGATCGATTTTCCCAAAAACGAATGCATCAACCGATGTAATTGGCTACGTCACCAAAGATGCCGCGGCTGAACTCAGTCTGACACCCGGAATCCCGGTCGCAGCCGGAAGCGCCGATCAACCTGCGCAGGCCATCGGTAACGGGTTGATCGATCCCCCGCTCGGTTCTATCACGATCGGTACCGGCGGACAGGCGTTCGTTCCGCTGCGCGAGCCGATTCTCGATTCAAAGCTTCGGCTCCACACCTTCTGCCATGCACCTAGCGAGAGATGGTACCTGCTGGGCGCGATGCTTTCTGCCGGGATGGCTCTTAAGTGGTTCCGCGCGATCCTTGGAAACGATCGATTTTCGTATGCGGATCTTGACCGGCTGGCCACCAGCGTGCCGCCTGGATGCGAAGGATTGACATTCCTGCCCTACATCGTCGGTGAACGCTCACCGATCATGGATCCGCGAGCTCGAGGCGGATTTGTCGGTCTGACGCTGGGGCACGGTCCGAGTCACATGGCTCGGGCGCTTCTGGAAGGGGTCGCCTTCGCGATGCGCCAGATTGTTGAAACCATGGAAGAGTGCGGGGCGGGTTTGCCGAAGCTGGTCGCTTCGGGCAACGGTCTTGGGAGCCCGCTCTGGCGTCAGATGGTTGCCGACATTCTCCAGCGCCCGCTCTTCCAGGGCCAGGATACGTACGCGGCCGAACGCGCCGGAGTCGGCGCGGCGATGATCGGCGGAATCGGTGCGGGCATTTTCAAGAACTATGACGACGTGCGCAGGCTGGCTCCGGTTTTTGATGTAGTCACCACTCCGTCCGCAGAACGCGCGGACCAGTACGAAGCTGGTTACCACCGGTACCTGGACCTGTACCCGAGACTGAAAACCTGGTTCGAAGGAGAATAGCGTAACCGTTGACATGAATTTGCCGTCTTCGAAAGGCCAGACATGAAAGTCATAGCGATCACTGGGTTTGGAGGGATAGAAAACTTTTTGGAGGTCCATCGAGAGATTCCTAAACCCGCAGCAGACGAGGTCTTGATACGGATACGGGCCGGGTCATTTAATCCGATCGACTATAAGATTCGCCAGGGCCGTTTCGGGGGCGATCTCCCCATTGTGCTCGGCCACGACGCTGCGGGAGTCATCGCAGAAGTCGGCAAGAATGTCGGCCGGCTTAGAGTCGGCGACGAAGTCTGGGCTTATCTAGGCGGAGTCTGCAGCAACGGAGCTTACGCCGAGTATGTCGCTGTCCCGCACGATTTCGTTACCGTCAGGCCCCGCATCTTGTCGATCGAGGAGGCAGCCTCGGTTCCGGTGGTCGGCTTGACCGCTAACCAATCCATACGTCTCAAGGGCAAACCAACACCGAATCATTCAGTGTTCGTCGCCGGAGGCGCCGGCGGGCTCGGTTCGGCGGCGATCCAGATTTTGCAAATGATCGGCGTGGAGAAGGTCGTGACCACGTCCGGCCGGGAAGCCAGTCACCGGTACATCGTGGACAAGCTCCGCCTGGCTCCCGAACAAGTGATTCATTACCCCGGTAAGGGGCTGAAACAGCTGACCGAGGAAGCGATCGCCGCAAACGGCGGTTCCCTCTTTGAAAAGGTATTTGATTTCGTTGGGGGTGAAATGAAACGGCTCTGTTTTGAGCTGGTTGATTTTGACGGAGACATCGTTTCGACCGTCGAAGAGACCGATCCGTTTACCGTTCCTGTCTGGAATGGAAGAGCCAGCCCGCTTTTCCGCCGATCTGCCTCGCTCCATTTTCACTTGCTCGGCGCCGCCGGATTATACGGTTCGAAACAGCACTGGCACCAGTACACCCAGCAGCTCTACGAACTCACATTCCTGTACGAAGCTCAACGCCTCTGGCCCGTGGGAGTCGAGAATATCGGCGAACTCTCCGTCGAAACCATTCGTCACGGTCACGAACGCCTCGAAGCCGGCGGCATCCAGGGGAAGATGATCTTTACTGTGCCCTAAGAAACAAGGCTCAAACTCGAAGATATCTAAAGGGCCGTCCTTCCCTCCTCACTGGCGTGAGTAGGGACCGAACGGCCACTCCGGTTCGAAGTCTTGAGCAAACGAGTTGTAGTGCTCCGTCGTCGGGGTCACGTTGCTCGTGGTCTCAGGATTATTGATCTTATTTTCAATCCTGCTTTGTAACGTTCCCTCGTTGCCGGCGCATCCAGAACAGAGAGCACCAACCATGATGGACCCACCAGCCACTAGCAATCGGCACAAAGAGATTCTCATATCGTGTGTTGAAATCGCCCGCCCGGCTTCATCGCGCATTCCGCGGAGGTGAAGACCAAACGCGGAATAATCTACACGGACTCGAATAATCGCAACGAGAAACCGCTTCGCGATTGCCACTGTTAAAAGCGGCGGGACAATAGCTTCGCCGTCTTCCGAATCAGGCGCCGCGCGACAATCGTGCTGCGATTTCGCTTCCGGCGCGGAACGGCTCCCGCGAGACTTTCAATGACATGCATCGTCTGTGCACGGATTGATACCGACGCGACTGAATCTGCGGTGCGATCGGATCGTTTGTGATTCGTCTCGCTTCTCAAGCAAGCGCGGCTGAGAGCCATCAACGGAAAGTAGTGGCGGTACAAATTATAGTTGATCATGAACCCTCTGCTGACTTCGAGCCCCTGCTGAATCGAAACCGCGCGTTCATGCGGTTCCCCACAGGGCCGGCATCCGATGCCATACCCAGGGAATCCAGTGCCGGTATATTGCGGCTCATGCCAGGTCCCTTCGTACTGCGTGCCCAAAAGATACTCGGTCCCCGCTTCAATGAATTCGTCGTAACGCGAGGTCGGAATCGACAGAAGCGCCATCAGAGCCCATGCGGTCTGTGAAGCGGTGCTGTCCCCCACACCGCGCAACGAATCGTCGACATATGAAGCAGGCGTTTCACCCCAGCCCCCGTCCGCATTCTGATGTTCTGCAATCCAGTCGCCTGCCAGAGAAACATATCTGGCTGAAAGGTCCTCTCCGATTGCGGCGAGCGCCGGAAGAACTGCCGCCGTTCCATAAATGTGATTTACACCCCACCGTCCGAACCAGCTTCCATCCTCTTCCTGCTGGTCCTTGATAAATGCCAGTGCGCGCGCAATCGGCCGTTCATTGATCGTCCAACCCAGTTCTGAGAGCGCCTCAACGACATGCGCAGTGACATCCACGGTCGGCGGATCCAGGACTTCGCCAAAATCGCAGAATGGCAGTTTTGTTAAAAGCGAATTTGTGTTGTCGCGATCAAACGAAGCCCAACCGCCATTCGAACTTTGCAACGCGAGCATCCAGCGTACCGCCCGTTTCAGCGCGTGATCGATTGCGGCCGGATCGCTGTGCGTTCGCCGGGCCCGGGCCAGAACCAGAACAGCAACCGCTGTATCGTCGACATCCGGATAAGAATCGTTGGCTCTCTCAAACGACCACCCGCCGGGCAGAGCCGAAGAGACTTTCACTTGCCAGTCTCCGGGGGCTGTTACCTGCTTCTGCACAATCCAGTCGATTGCACGCGTCATCGCCTCGCAGTCGCCCGGCGAACGCCCGCTATCCATCAGCGCCTGCAAGGTCAATACTGTGTCCCAGACTGGCGATTCGCTCGCCTGGATATAAAGGCCGCCATTCCGTTCGTAAGACCAGTGCGCATCAAGCGCGTTAATCCCCTTCGCAACGACCGCATGATCCGTCCCATACCCTTCCGTGTACAGGGCCATTAACGAGTACACCCACGGAGGCTGAATTCCGCCCCAAGCCCCGTCCGCATCCTGGTGCTTGACGATCCACTCAATGCAAAGACGAATCGCAAGCTCGCGCCCCGGCTGAATTGGGAACTCGACGTACCGGCTCAACAGACGATCCGCCATCAAGAAGAAGCTCTCCCACGAAAAGAATCGTTTCTTGGGCGCGAGCCGATAATCGAAATTTTCTCTTCCGTTCGGAAACAACTCCTCTAGCCGCGAGCCCGCCGAAAGCGGCTTTACCGGTCGCCGCGCCGACAGCACGCTCAATGGAATGATCGTTGCACGTGCCCACGACGCGAAATGATATATATTGAACGGGAACCAGAGCGGTGTGCAGATCAGTTCGGGCGGTAAGGTCGGCGTCGCCTGCCATGGCCATTCGCCAATCAACGCTAGCCAGTAACGAGTGAAGACCCGCGTTTGACTCAAGCCGCCTCGCGCGAATAGCCATTCGCGCGCCCGCGCGAGGCCTTGAGCGTCAGCCGCGTAGCCGGCGCATCGCAGCGCGGCATAGCATTCGACCGTTGTATTGATGTCACCGGCAGGCGCGTTGTGGTAAATCTCCCATGATCCATCGGTTCGCTGCTCGTTCAGGATTGAAGCCACCATCCCGGCACGCTTTCGTTCGTCTTCGATCCCGAGAAAGTGCATTGCCAGGATCCACTGAGCTTCCATGCAGGAATTTGATTCCAGCATGCCTACCCAGAATCCTTCTGCTTCCTGCCGATCCAAAAGCCACTCGACTCCGCTCGCGATCGCGTTGCCAAGACGATCGGCGGTCCCCGGAATCGATTCCCTGATCCGATTTACTACCTCATGCGAATGTCTGAGACCGGTACTCATCTGTTTAATTCGCTCTCAATCCCTGTTCCCTTTTTGGCTCTCAGAGCTCTTCCGCACCCCGGATTGCGGTTGGACCCGTGTCAACGTGCCGTGCAGAAACACCTCGGTCATAGCCTCCAAAACCTTTTCGTCAAGATTTTCGTGGCCGGGTATACCCTTGTATAAGCGCAGGTAGCTCTCCCGATATTCCCACCAGGAAAACATAAATCCTTCCACCAGAATCGTCAGAAGTGTCGGATTCAGATCCGATCGCATGCTGCCGTCGGCTTGCGAAGCGGAAAAGAAACACGAGACACGCTCTAGCGCTTCGAGTGCCCCCGGCCACGGCGCGTTGTCCCCTTCCAACTGCGACCAGGCACCCACTCGAAGCACGGTCGGGTTGTCTCTGATAAACTCGAATATCCGCCGGAGCACAGCCGCCGGGACGCATTCCTCGTTCGCCACGTCCCGCGCAGTATCGGTCCAGAAGGCGTCGAACCGCAGAATCATCTGACGCTTGATCTCATTGTAAAGATCGCGCTTGGTCTTGAAGTAATGGTGAATCAGCGGTTGCGATACGCCCGAAGCCCGCGAAATATCGCGCATCGATGTTCCCGCA
>CAZMNG010000090.1:4861-9459 GCA_964567505.1 uncultured Chthoniobacterales bacterium | reverse complement strand
TGTCAAGCCAGAGGCTTTGGCCAAGATCGTAGAGTTTTTTGGTAGCTTTCATCGTGTTGCTTGCTGTTCATGCTGTTTTCGTTTCGATTGCGAGGAAGCCGCTCATCTCCCCAATCAGGTTGCGTGCCAATCTCGATTTTTAGCTGCTACTTGTTGCCCATCAGGTTCTTAGGCATAGAAGAACCTTGATCGGATCTAGAAACGGGTTTTCGCACCTGGGTCGTCTACTCTAACCGTTTGATCTGCCCTCCCCCGCCCTGCTTAGGCGTATCAGCATACAGGCGGCGCATCCGTCCATTTCTTTGGGGAAGGCTGGCAAAAATCGACGCGTCCTTGCTAGCTAGAACAGAGTTAAACGAAGAGATCTGCCCGAATCGTAATCGTCCTCGTCTCGGATTTCGCTGGCGCTCCGAGGACGAGACGAGTTCGATTACGCACCGCCTCTCTTTGCGGGACGTAGTGATTAACTCGGACGAGAAATCGAACGGACGAAATTCCGTCCTTCATCCTTGCGTGGCTTAAAGCATGCAATCGTTGGTTGTCCGTCACTTTCTAAACATAAAAAAAGTTTGGCACGGAAAGTGATGTTAGAGATCAACCGGAAGAGTGTGGAGTTATTAAATGCAGCTTCAAGACACAGTTAGATCTGAGGGTCCATCTAGCAACGCCTGATCGATTAACAAACTCCGCTGGACTATAAGCTGTATACGAGCGAGCAAAACGGCGGCCATGAAAATCGATCTTACCGACGGTTCGTCAAGGAAGGTGGAAGGGAGAATGCCAGCGGCAATAGTGCGGCGGTTTGATACGCGGATGACGATCACTTCGCTATGCGCCTCCGGTAGCGCCATCGCGGTGGCGCGGCTCCTCCTAGGCAATGGACCGGACTTCCAGCTTGAGCCCTTACCCTATTTTGGGTTCGGAACAGTCCCCGTCTTCCTTGTCTTAGGAGCAATCGCCGGCTCACTGGGTGTCGCCTACAACCACATGCCCCTCGGCGCGCTCGCGACCGCCGAGCGACTCGGACGCCGGTTATCCGGAGAGGTGCGTGCCATGACGATAGGTGTAGCCGTGGGGTTGCTCGCATGGTTTGGGCCCGGATTGGTCGGTGGCGGCGACCCGATCACTCAGCGCACGCTCGCCGGAAGCGACAGCATGATGGTTGTCGCCAGTGTCTTCCTGATCCGATTCGGCCTCGGGCCGTTGTCCTACGCGGCAGGCACGCCTGGCGGTTTGTTTACGCCCTTGCTGGTCCTTGGGGCTCAAAGCGGTCTTGTCCTTGGGACGCTATTCTGCCGCTGGTTCCCTTACCTGGCTGAACGTCCGGCAGCCTTTGCTGTTGTCGGCATGGCGCGTTCTTCACCGCTGTCGTGCATGCTCCGGTGACCGGCATCATTTTGGTCACCGAGATGACGGGATGCTTCACGCTTCTTCTGCCAATGTTGCTAGCCTGCTTCGCGGCCATGACAGTGCCAACCTTGTTAGGCGACCCGCGAATCTACGATAGCCTGAGGCGGCTCGGGAGTGCGGCAAACCACAGCTCAAAACGATTGGAATGGCCCACCCTACCCGAACACGCCACCTGAAAATTCTATGCGAATGGATCAAAGAATGGAACAAGTACAGCAGAGTGCGACGTTGATAGGCTGTAAAGCGGATAAGGCTTCACAGACTAACAGTCTAGGTCAGCTCGAGTCAGTAAAACCGGATCGACCGCTGCGCGGCATGCCGCATCCGTTTGATAAGCTGCATCCGCAAATGTGCGCCTCGGAGTTAGCGGGTACCGCCCTGTTGGTTTTGCTTGGACTTTCAATCGTTATCTTGATGTGGGGTCAAGATGCTCCGCTCGCTTCTTTGCCGATTTCGCCGGACGCCCGCAGACTGGTCACCGGTTTCCTGTTCGGTACTGTTGGAGCTGCGATCGCATTCTCGCCTATCGGTCGAATGAGCGGTGCCCACATCAACCCTGCAATGACATTCGCTTTTTGGCTCGAAGGCAAAGTTCGCTGGCGCGATGCAAGCTTTTATGTTCTGGCACAGCTGATCGGAGCTGCATTCGGGTCATTCGCACTTCTAGTCTGCGGGCATGTTGGGGCAAGCGATACCTGGGGCCCCCCGGTACCGAAACACGGAGTGCCTTTTTGGCTTCCGATTGCCGGCGAAGTAATGTGTACGTTCCTTTTAGTTCTCCTGATCTTTGTCTTTGCGGCCCATAAGATTACGCAGCCATTCACGCCCTTGGTAAATCCGCCGCTCTTCGCACCCCTGACCTGGCTGGAGGCACCTCTCTCAGGGGCGAGCGCAAATCCAGCGCGTTCCTTTGGCCCGGAAGTGGTTTCCCGGCTATGGGAAGGCTGGTGGATCTACTGGCTTGGTCCCTGCCTCGGCGCCGCACTCGCAAGTTGCTGCTCCGAAATGACCTTCTTAAGCATCTTCGACCGGTCGAAGCGCGCTTATGCCATTTCGGCCACCACGGAGCGATGGGGAAATGATAGCGTTTCGCCTAAGAATGGCAGACGAATTAAAACAGTCGACAAAGGCAGACCAAGTCCGAATTAAGCTTCTAATGGTGATTGACAAAATTTATGGTGTGGCCGCTTGACCGCCAATCCGGCTGGGACGGCCCCTATGCCAGAGAAAAAACTGGAGAATACCGCCTAAATTCATGAAGGAAGCAGAAAGATTGGAAGATGCATACAATGGAGCCGCCCTTTGGAATCTGTGGGGTCCTTACTTGAGCGAACGTCAATGGGGAACGGTTCGTGAGGATTACAGTCCTGGCGGCACTGCTTGGGACTATTTTAGTCATGACCACGCGCGCAGTCGCGCCTATCGTTGGGGCGAAGATGGAATTGCCGGGGTGAGCGACGATCATCAGCGCCTCTGTCTGGCTCTGGCTCTCTGGAATGGCAAGGATCCGATTTTGAAGGAGCGGCTCTTTGGCCTTACGAACGGAGAGGGCAATCACGGCGAAGATTCTAAGGAGCTTTACTACTACCTGGATGCCACGCCGACACATTCTTATCTTAAGATGCTTTACAAGTATCCGCAGAGAGCGTTTCCCTACAGTTGGCTGGTTGAAGAGAATCGCCGGCGGAGCAAACTGGATCCAGAATTCGAATTGATCGACACAGACGCCTTTCACGAGGATCGTTACTTTGATGTCTTCGTCGAGTATGCCAAGGCGGCGCCCGAGGATATTCTGATGCGGGTCCGTGTCTGTAATCGCGGACCGGAAGACGCGTTGATCCATCTGCTTCCGCAACTCTGGTTTCGCAACACCTGGTCCTGGGGTTACGACTCGCAAAGGCCATCAATGCGAGCGCTCCAGGATAACGCTGCCATCGCGCAACATCCGGTGCTGGGCGACTACCAGCTTTACGTCGACGGTACTCCTGCCTTCCTCTTTTGCGACAACGACACAAATGCACGTCGTCTCTACGGAATGCAGGAAGCACAGGGCTATTTCAAGGACGCCTTTCATGAATTCCTGATTCAGGGAGATGCGGCTGCAGTAAACCCAGCTAGAACCGGGACCCGGTGTGCAGCCCATTTTCAGCTCACGGTACCGGCCCGAAATGAGATAACGGTGCAACTTAGGCTCACATCCGGGCAAGAAACTCAGCCGTTCGCCGATTTTGCCAACGTACTGGAAAGCCGGCGTGAGGAAGCGGATGAATTTTTTGGCAATCTGCAAAAGAATTTGCGCGACGAGGATGTCAAAGGCGTGCAACGGCAAGCCTTGGCTGGGATGATTTGGAGCAAGCAATATTACTGCTACGATGTCCGACAATGGCTACAAGGCGACCCGGCCCAGCCACCACCTCCGGCGGGGCGTAAGTATGGGCGCAATCATGATTGGACCCATTTAAACAATTCAGATGTTCTGTCGATGCCGGACAAGTGGGAATATCCCTGGTACGCGGCATGGGACCTGGCCTTTCAGACGATCTCCCTCGCGTTGGTCGACTCGGAATTTGCGAAGCAACAGCTCCTATTGATCGGGAAGGTGTGGTATCTGCATCCCAATGGGCAACTGCCTGCGTACGAATGGGCATTCGGCGATGTGAACCCCCCGGTCCACGCATGGGCTGCGTGGCGCGTCTTTCAAATTGATCGCAATCACCGCCGTGTCCAGCACGGAGACGATCCCGGAGATCTTGCTTTCCTAGAACGCGTATTTCACAAGTTAATGCTGAATTTCAGCTGGTGGGTCAATCGCAAGGATGCCGCCGGACGAAATATTTTCCAGGGGGGGTTCCTCGGCCTAGATAACATCGGAGTATTTGATCGGAGCGCTCCCCTGCCGACCGGGGGATACATCAATCAATCTGACGGAACGAGTTGGATGGCGATGTACGCTCTGAATCTAATGCGGATCGCGCTAGAGCTCGCTCAGCGGAACAACGTGTACGAAGACATTGCGACAAAGTTCTTCGAGCATTTTCTGCAAATCGCTGAGGCGATGACAACGGTGGGAGACGGGATTGGGCTGTGGGACGAAGAAGATGGTTTCTTTTACGACGTGTTGAACTTGCCAAATGGCCAGATGATACCCCTCAAGATTCGCTCGATGGTCGGCCTGATTCCGCTATTCG
>CAZMNG010000090.1:0-4851 GCA_964567505.1 uncultured Chthoniobacterales bacterium | reverse complement strand
CGAGACGCTGGAGCCGGCGTTGCTGAAAACGGTTCCGGAGTTTAATAAGCGACTTGAATGGTACCTTCACTATCGTCCGGATCTGGCGGCGCTTGTGTCTCGTTGGCACGAGCCGGGCGCCGGCGACCGGCGCCTGCTTTCGCTCTTACGCGGCCACCGGATGAAAGAGGTACTCCGGCGAATGCTGGATCAGTCCGAATTCCTGTCCGATTACGGGATCAGGGCTGTCTCGCGATACCACTTGGAAAACCCGTACAAATTCCATTGGAAGGACAACACGATGACGGTGGAATATCAGCCCGGCGAATCCACTTCTGGTCTGTTTGGCGGCAATTCGAACTGGCGCGGGCCGATTTGGTTTCCGGTGAACTACCTCATCATTGAGTCCTTGCAAAAATTTCATCATTACTACGGACACGAATTCAAAATCGAATGTCCAACTGGTTCAGGTCAGTATCTGACGATTAACGAAGTTGCCGTCGAACTGAGTCATCGTCTGATGCGAATCTTCCTGAGAAATGATCAAGGCCACCGGCCTGTCTTCGGTCTAAACGAGCGACTGCAGAACGATCCACATTTTAACGACTACATAAACTTTCACGAGTATTTCCACGGGGATATTGGCCGAGGAGTGGGCGCTTCCCATCAAACCGGATGGACTGGCTTAATCGCGAAGATTATGCAGCCTCGGGCTGATTCTTAACACCGTTCCCAGTTTTCAACCAATATTTCTGTGTTGCCGATATCTGATTCAGCAGAATGGTTGGAGACGGACGGTCTTGGCGGGTTCGCCAGTGGGACGACCAGCGGAATCCGGACTAGGCGGTACCATGCATTGTTGCTGACGGCGACCACTCCGCCTTCAGGTCGAATCGTTCTGGTAAACGGGTTTGACGCTTGGATCGAAACAGCCAGTGGCAAGTACTTCCTTTCATCGCAGCGGTACGCCCCCGATGTCGTCAATCCCGATGGAATGACTCGGCTTAAAGAGTTTCAGCTCCGACCATGGCCCAAGTTCCTGTTCGAATTGAATGACGTTCTTGCCGTTGAGCAGGAACTTTTTGTGCCATACGGGCAATCGACGGTCGTTCTAAGTTGGCGGTTGATTGGTCACGCCGAAGGGGGACTGAAGCTCTCGGTCAAACCCTTTTTCTCTGGACGAGATTTTCATGGAACGCATCATAAAAATAATTCGTTTCAGTTTGACCCTGAATTCAAGCATGATCGCGTTCGCTGGAAACCATACAACGGTTTACCCGCCATCATCGCGCGCTCGGGCGGCACCTATCGTCAGTCCGCTGCCTGGTACCGGGATTTTCTCTATGCCGAGGAGCGTGCACGTGGATTGGATTACCTGGAAGATCTTGCGAGTCCCGGTGTCTTCGAATGGGAGTTGGACAAGGAGTCGGCGATATTGACCTTCTCCGCCGAAGGTTATGGAGGCATTGCTGAGGATGTTGCCTTGGTGGAAGCAGTCGAAAAGCTTCGCGCCAAAGAGCTCGCCCGCCGTCAGTCATTTTCGTCTTCCCTCGACGCTGCCGCCGATAGCTACCTCGTTCATCGAGGAACCGGAAAGACGATCATCGCGGGATATCCCTGGTTCGGTGATTGGGGCCGCGACACCTTCATTTCTCTGCGAGGGTTATGTCTCCCCACAAACCATCTTGAAACGGCTCGAGATATTCTCGTCCAATGGGCTGGTGCGGTCTCGAGTGGCATGTTGCCGAATCGCTTTCCGGATCACGGCATCGAGCCGGAATTCAACTCGGTCGATGCATCGCTTTGGTATGTGATTGCGGTTCACGATTATCTCAATGCCGCCGTTGGCAAACCAGAATTGGAAAATGGGGAAGTTGCCCGGAAACTCGGCCAAGCAATAGAATCTATTCTTTCCGGATTCTCGCGCGGGACGCGGTTCAACATTAAGGCCGATGCGGACGGTTTACTTGCCGCTGGCGAACCTGGTTACCAACTAACATGGATGGATGCAAAAGTAGATGGCCGCGTTGTCACACCACGAATTGGTAAGCCGGTGGAGGTGCAGGCTCTCTGGATCAATGCGCTTTGGATTGGTCAATCGTTCTCTTCTGAATGGCAACCATTGTTCAAGAGAGCATCTGAGGCTTTTGCAGCGCGCTATTGGAATGAGGCCAGAGGTCAACTCTATGAAGTCCTCGACGTTGACCATAAGCCCGGCGCAGTGGATCCATCCCTGCGGCCCAACCAGATCTTTGCCGCCGGCGGACTCCCACTGGTTCTGCTTCCCATAGAGCGCGCTCGCAAAGTTGTAGACGCTGTTGAGGCAGCGTTGTATACGCCTTTGGGCTTGAGGTCCTTAGGTCCTGGAGAATCCGGATACGTGCCCCACTACCAAGGGGACGTTTGGCATCGCGACACTGCGTACCATCAAGGTACTGTTTGGCCTTGGCTGATCGGTCCGTTTGTTGAAGCGTGGATTCGGGTTCGAGATTGCACCCCCGATGCGAAGGCGATGGCAAGAGAACGATTTATCGTGCCGTTGCAGCGACATCTCGACGAAGCCGGTCTCGGTCATGTATCAGAAATTGCGGATGCGGAACCGCCCCATACACCGCGCGGATGTCCGTTCCAAGCCTGGTCTCTTGGAGAACTGCTTCGCCTCGATCGAGTAGTTTTGGCGGCAAAGGAACAATCATGAAAATTGAGTATCGGCGCATCAACCATGTGAAGGCGATGGGAAGCGAGCTGCCCCACGAACGGACAGCGTCCGCGGATTAGGAATTTCTACTTCTACCAGGAAGGGCGCGCCTTCGCTGGCCCGTCAGCGACAGGCGGGCGCTCGTGCGAGCCAAAGTAGTGCCTTGGCAACGTCGGCGGCTTCATCATTTCGACGTCTGCGTTATTGAAGGCCACATCCGGACCATCGGGCATAGCGCGCTTGGACCAAAGTCCAATAGAGTCCGGCGCACTTCGGGTCTTTGATTGGTAACACCAAAGGACCAACCATGAAAGCAAGCTATCCAGTTGCGAACCGTTTACCAGCCTTCAGTGCAGTTCGACATCTTAGCGCTCTTGAAGGAGACAGGGAAGTGAACCGCCCCTTTTTTAGAGAGAGTAAATCCATAAATGAGAACAACCCTCTCATTTGTGTGATTGATGACGATTCGTCGATCCGGGAAAGCCTGAGCTTTCTGCTCCGCTCCGCGGGGCTGAAGGTACAGACATTTTGTTCGGCACAAGAGTTTTTGGCCAGACCGCCCAGAGAGTCTGTCGGCTGCCTGGTACTCGATGTACAACTACCGGGCATCAGCGGTCTTGCTCTGCAACAGGAACTGGCCAGCGACGATGCTCAAATTCCAATTATTTTCATCACTGGTTACGGCAACATCTCAATGAGCGTGCGCGCCATGAAAGCAGGGGCTTTCGAATTTCTCACGAAACCATTCCACGACGAAGACTTGCTCAGCGCAGTCGACCAGGCCATTAACTGCAGTCGCCAGATCGGGCAGCCAAACATCCAGCTGGCGCAAAAGCAAACCTACCCTGAAGACGAACTGCGCAGCGAAATCAGGGCCCCGGGGATAGTGGGCAAGAGTGCAGCGTTAGGTCGGGTGCTGCAGCAGGTCGACACGGTTGCCCCCAATGATTCGACTGTCTTGATTTTGGGTGAAACCGGAACCGGAAAAGAGCTCATCGTTAGCGCTATTCACCAGCGCAGCCGGCGGAGAGACAAACCCTTGGTTCGGGTTAATTGTACCTCAATCCCAAGGGAATTATTTGAAAGCGAATTCTTCGGCCATGCTAGGGGCGCGTTCACCGGCGCGATCAAAGATCGGGCTGGGCGCTTCGAGGTCGCTGCGGGGGGAACCCTGTTCCTGGACGAGGTTGGTGAAATCCCTCTGGAATTGCAGAGCAAACTGTTGCGCGTGTTGCAGGAGAAATCTTACGAGCGTGTAGGCGAGGAGAAAACCCGGCGGGCCGATGTGCGAATCGTTGCCGCCACGAATCGCGACTTAAAGAAAGAGGTAGCCGCAGGCCGTTTTCGCGAAGACCTCTACTACCGTCTGAATGTTTTCCCGTTGAGACTCGCCGCTCTAAGGGAGCGCAAGGAAGACATCCCTCTGCTGGCCACACATTTCGTTGAGGTGTTAGTGAAAGAACTCGGTTGTCCGAAACCGAGGCTAACACGAGCGGGCATAGAAACGCTCCTGGGTTACGATTGGCCCGGCAATATCCGAGAACTGCGAAACGTTATCGAACGTGCCGTCATTCTTGCTCGGGGTGGCGCTTTGGACTTCGATGTTCCGGCGTTTGGTTCCTCAGTCGATCCAAATTCTTTTGGGCAACGGGATGTTGACCAGGCTGAACCGGAATACCTCACCGAAGTAGAAATGCGACGCCGCGAGCACCAGAACCTTTTTGCTGTGCTGCAAAAGGCCGGCTGGAGAGTCAAAGGCGTGGATGGAGCCGCGGAGCTTTTGGGGGTGAGTCCCACCACTTTGTTCTCCCGGATAAGAAAGATGGGTTTGAAGCGACCGGCTTGAAAACGAAAATCCGCTTCAGGTCTGCACTGGCAACGTGAACTGGAAGGTCGCCCCAAAATCGGCGTTCGGCGCGGCCCAAAGTCGTCCGCCGTGCGCTTCCACGATTGAACGACTAATGGCCAAACCCATACCCATCCCTTCCGCTTTTGTTGTGTAGAAGGCTTCGAAAAGCCTTGGCTGGTCCTCCGCCGACAGGCCGATGCCTGAGTCCGTCACGTTGATCAGAATGAGCGCCTTGCCCTCCGAGACATGCGACTGTGCCGCGATAGAGAGATGCCGGCGGTCTTCTGGAATCTGGTGCATTGCCTCCATGCCGTTTATCACCAGG
>CAZMNG010000089.1:0-9562 GCA_964567505.1 uncultured Chthoniobacterales bacterium | reverse complement strand
CGTTCAGCGACCCAGAACCAACCGAAGGGATTCCGCAACAACGTCATTGTGGTCGGCTCCCGGGATCGACACAAATTTGATCCGGTTCGGAGCCAGTTGCGCCAGGGCCCGCCCCATCTGTACCGGAACAAGCCCGTCCGCTTCTCCGTGAAAAATCTCGATCTCTGGGACCGGGTTCCGCGACAGAATTGCCTTCAAAGCTGCGAGATTGTTGAATCGGTGCCGGAGGAGGGTTCCCAGAGGGATGCGGATCGTTGCCCGCACCATGTCATCCATGGTGGTAAAGGTGGAAATCAACACGATTTTACAGACCTGATGTTTCGCTGCGAACTGCAGGGCGGCAGCACCTCCGAGCGAATGTCCCAGGACGCAGAGGACGTCGGCGCAAAGCTGCACTTGGTCCAGGAGCGCCTGGTAGGCCTTTTCTGAATTCTCGAGGATCGACTGAGGATTCGGGCTTCCTTCACAAATTCCGTAGCCAGGGTAGTCGATGAGCAAAAAGCCCGTGTGAGCATCGGCGAAGTGCTGGATCAAGCCAATCCACTCCAGAGCGATGGTGCCGTTTCCACTAAACAAGAGCCAAAGAGATCGTGGAACCGTGTCAGAATCCGAATTTCGCCAGAAGAAAGCCGTCTGGCTCCCTTGTGATGTCCGGAACCTGATCTCCTCTACCCCATGGGCCCTGGCCTCCTGCAGGTCGGCTCGCGAGTAGCGCCGGGGAAAATAGATAAATCGACGCTGGAGCGATATCACAAGCGATGCAAAACCGATCGGCAAGAATAGCACCAGGAGCCACACCATGTCTCTTGCGAAACTAGTGCCTTCGCCCCGAAATACCAGGTACTTTGTTGCGACCGAGAGTCTGCCTCATTGTTTGCGGGCGAACCACTCCGGCAACGGCCAGGGCACTCGGGGTCATCTCCCCTTTTTGGTGATCAATTGACCGGCGACGCGAAAAGCCCTAATATGCCTGCCTGCCTGCCTGGTTATGGCATTTTGAGGGCGCTCGATCAACGGAGATGCTTAAAGTCCCAGAACAGCAACGTCAACGCCGGCGTGTTGAAAGTGAAACTGGCGACTGCGCTCATCGGCATCTCTTCGATCCATCTGCTGAAGACCTTTATCGAGCTCGGCACCAAAGAACTGCCCAATAATGTCGTGATGCGGCAGCTTCTACTGCATCTCACGTTCGTATTTTCCGCGTTGATGCTGGCGGTTACGGATCGCATTTCCACGCAAGCTGCAACGGCGGCACGCTTTGTTGTGGACCGCCACTCGAACACGGATGGAAAGGATGCAGCCGGAACATCCAGACTGGCTGATCAAAGCCTGCCCCTTTGAGTGAAGTCATCCCTGCCTCGCATCCGCGAACTCCGCGAACGGCACACCAATTGCTCCGGGCGACGACCACCATGGTGTTCGATGCTTTCAACCGGTTTGCTCCTCAGGACTTTGTTTTTAAGATCGCGCAGACACAGGAGGAGATCGAAGGTTTCTGGGCATTACGCCGTGAGATTTTTTGTGAGGAACAGAATGTCTTCCACGGATCTGATCGAGACGAATTCGATGCGGACGCAATCCCCATCGTCTGTGAAACGCTGATTGCGGGGATGGAGGATTCAGTCGTCGGCGTGGTCCGAATCGATGAGCGCCAGCCGAATGTCTGGTATGGGTCCCGGCTCGGTGTGGCGGAGGATTTTCGAGCTGTCAAAAAGATCAGTCCTGGGGTTGCATTTCGAAATCATCAACCGGTCTACCGGGGTCTGGGTGCGCTGGGCGCCGGCCTGATTTACAAGGCAGTGTCGACGGCGCACGCGTTGGGCTGCCGCGAATTTCTCGCCACGGTCCAGTACCAGAACTCCAAGTTCTTCCAACGTCTCCATTGGGAGCCGCTCGGAGAGCTGGAGCTATTCGGATTGCGCCATGTGAAGATGCGCGCTGATCTCAATTATTATCGTCCCGCCGAGTGCGTCTTTTAGTATCGGTTCCCCCAAAAACATTCACATTCCCAGGAGTCAGTTAACTCTTTTTAAAGCCGGCCCATGTTGATCGCAACAATGTGTATGCTAGTTCGGGAGCAGGACGCTATCAGGCGGTTCCATGAATATTGATGAAGCGACGCTCGCCGACCTCGTTTCATTTCTGTCAGCCGCCGGATCAATCCGGGACAAAGTAAGGATCCAACAAGCGTATGAGCCGGCACAAAGACTGGCCGGCGAAACACGTGTCGGAGACGATTGCGCGGCGATAAGGGACGGAGAGGACTGGCTCCTGTTCGCGGCGGAAGGAATGCTGCCGTCGTTCGTCGCAGATGACCCCTGGTTTGCGGGTTACTCGGCAGTGATGGTGAATCTCAGCGACGTTGCGGCGATGGGGGGACGTCCGTTGGCGGTCGTCGACGTCCTTTGGTCCCCTGGCCTTGATCGGTCCGGTGTCATTTGGGAGGGAATGAGCGCCGCATCCATTGCCTATCGAGTTCCGATTGTCGGGGGCCACACGACCGTGACAAACGAGGACGCCACCTATCTCGCGGCGGCGGTTCTCGGCAAAGCGAAGCGTTTGATTACCAGTTTCGACGCAATCCCTGGCGACGATCTTCTGGTCGCGGTCGATTTGCGGGGGAGTTGGCGGAACGAAAAGCCGTTTTGGAACGCCAGCAGCGACGTTGCCCCGGAACGCCTCCGTGCGGACCTCGAGCTCTTGCCGGCGATTGCAGAATTGGGCTGGTGCCGCGCTGGAAAAGACATCAGTAACGGCGGCATTGTCGGCACGCTCGCGATGCTCCTGCATTGCTCCTCCGCAGGAGCCGAACTCCGGCTCGATCAGATCCCCAAACCAGAGGGCACGAGCCTGGCTCGCTGGATAATCTCCTTTCCGAGCTTCGGTTATCTCCTCTGCGTATCGCCGAATTTCAGCAACCGGGTCATCGAACGGTTCGCAGAACGAGACATTGCGTGCACCGTTTCCGGCCGAATCACAGCTGACCGTTCCCTGTCACTGGGATACGGCGGCGCGCGGGTACCGTTTCCTTTGGCGGAAGCGTTTGACCCTCGTGCCAGGTTCCAGTGATCAAGACCTCTTTGGGATGTTTGCTGGTCCCGGTGGCATTTGCGTGCAGCCGCTCAACCACCAAGTCGAAAGCCGCCGCGCCAACGACGTCGAGGTTCCCGTCGATGCCTGCAGCATTCCCCATTTCGTCCGATGTCCGGTAAAGATAAGCGAGACCGACGTCCTCGGGCACACGGACACCGCGTCCCTCAAGGAGTTGACGCGCCGGAAATTTGTACACGAGCAACGAATCGGGATCATTCCGATAGAGCCAGTCTCTAAACTCCGCGGCGTCGACATTCTCGCGTGGAATAAAAGGTTCGCAGCGATCCTTTTTCGGCAGGCGACGCTGCCAATCCAGGAACGCGGCAGACCAGAGATTGTTGGAAATCCGGTTATTCAGCGCGGGCGCGATCAAAGTCGGACGCCGGTAGCCGTACCGGTACATCTGATCCAGTGCCAGCTGGACATTGTAGAATCCGTGAAAGTTGGCCCGATCGGCGACCACCGCGGGGAAATAGCCACTCAGCGCCGCAACGCTGAAATCCGCACTATCAAATGTCGTGTTCGGTTTCTCCTCGCGCGAAAAGCCGAGCAGCACACCGCGAATCGCCCGGGCACGCAAAGTAGCCTGGAGCCGGGCCATGTCCCATTGATAATCTGACAGCGCGAAAATCTCGACTCGGAAACCGAGCTCGCCGGCGCGGCGCCCGATTCCCTCATACTCCCACCTACAAACATCTTTCGTTCGCCAGTCCCGTTTTCCGCCGTAGTTGGTCACCAGCGCGATCACGTCCACCGCACCGCCGCTCCCTCGCCTGCGGCGATTGGCCATCAATGCACTCACGAGTGGATTCGGCCGGTAACCAAGCTCTTCCGCGGCTTTTTGCACACGTTTGCGTACGTCGACACTGATTCGCGGATCGTTCCTTAAACCGCGCGACACCGTTGAGGATGCTACGCCAAGACGGTGCGCAATTTCCGCCATTCGCACTGTCTCGATCTGCTTAAGCGGAATATTTTCCATCAGCTTTCACCTGGCAAACGACAGACCCGACACACGCCGCGCCGGAGGGGTGCAACAATATGCGCTAAAAATACCCCCAAACAGGCGACCCCTGACCCGAAACGGTTCGACCCATGCTTTCACTGTCGCCAGTACGACGGGCCGACCCGGTTCGTCTCAATTAGCAACAGCCCACCGCAACAATACTCATGCCAAAAGTCGAAAAAGAATTACATAAAGCCGGCGACTTTCTCGTAGACTACGAAGAGAAGGTGTTTCCCGACGTCAAAGCTGATCCGGGTGAAAAAGCGCTCGTCACTTTTCACACGGTCGCCTTCGAAGGCTCGATTGGTATCGTTAACACACTGGTCGCGACGCGCCTGCTTCGAAAAGGGTACGAGACATCCATCCTGCTTTATGGCCCAGGCGTTACGCTGGGGTTCCAGCGCGGATTCCCGACGCTCGGTGATGAAGCTTTTCCCGGGCATCTCTTCGTCAATCAGCGACTCACAAAGTTTATGGAAGAAGGGGGCAAGGTGTACAGCTGCCGGTTTTCCACACAAGCGCTCTATGGCCAGACGGAAAAAGCGTTCATACCCGGGATCATTCCGATCAACCCGCTGGACGTTCTGGACTGTATCCTGATGCACAAGAAAGCCGGCGCCACGATCATCGACAGCTGGACGGTGTAATATGAAGCGGATCAAGGCGGCAGCAGTCCAGATCGCCCCAGACCTCACGAGTAGCACCGGAACGATCGACCGCGTTTGCGACGCGATCGATCGGGCGGCCGCGCAAGGGGTCGAACTAGCCGTGTTTCCCGAGACATTCATTCCATACTATCCCTACTTTTCGTTCGTCGCCCCCGCGGTTCTAATGGGGAAGGATCATTTGCGCCTTTACGAATGGGCGGTGGAGGTGCCTGGGCCGGTGACCGATCGTTTGTCGAAATCGGCGGCACAACACGGGATGGTGCTTGTGGTCGGCGTCAACGAGCGCGACGGCGGTTCGCTGTATAACACCCAACTGATCTTCGACCGCGACGGCTCGCTCTTGCTGAAACGGCGCAAAATCAGTCCAACTTATCACGAGCGAATGGTTTGGGGCCAGGGGGACGGCGCCGGGATTCGTGCCGTCGATACGGCGGTGGGCAGAGTCGGCGCACTGGCCTGCTGGGAACACTACAACCCGCTCGCGCGTTTTGCTCTGATGGAGGAGCGCGAAGAAATTCATTGCGCTCAATTCCCCGGGTCGATGGTTGGTCAGATTTTTGCCGATCAGATCGAGGTTACGATCAGGCACCATGCGCTCGAGTCGGGTTGCTTCGTTGTCAACGCAACCGGCTGGCTGACCGATGACCAGGTCAACTCGATCGCCCAGGACGAGAAGCTTCGCAAAGCGCTCCGAGGCGGTTGCCACACGGCGATCATATCGCCGGAAGGAACACCGCTCTGCCCAACCATAACCGAAGGGGAAGGAATGGCGATCGCGGAACTCGATCCGGCGCTGATCACCAAGCGCAAGCGGATGATGGATTCGGTCGGCCATTACTCGCGCCCCGACATATTCACCCTGCACATCGACCGGACGCCAAACGCGCACGTGCGAAGCAAAAACGACGAAATGTTCGAACAATCTTATGGTGGACTTTCAATCAGCACTCCTGACCAGGAAACAATTCCTGCTCTCTGAGCTCCAAACACACGGCCTGCGACTCCTTGATGCGACTGCGGGCGTCGCGAGCCGGCGCGGGGGCGCCGGTCCCACTGATCACAAGGCAGTCACCGTGCTCGGTACCACGATCATGGTGCCGGTGCACACACACGGCGCCGCCAAATCCGCCTACGTTGCAACACCCCCTGACCGGCGCGGCGTCTCCATTCTCAAGAGCGCGGACGAAATCGTCTGCGAAATTTCTTTTCCGCCGCAACCGCGATTCTACGGGCTGGCAACGGCGAACGGCATTCCATATTGGAAAATCGCCCTGCTCCACTCCCGCGATACGCTGGCCACAACTGTTCTTCAAACCTGTGTCCGATACGGAAACAGCAGAACCAAATGCCAGTTCTGTGCGATTGGCGAATCATTGGCGGCCGGCCGGACGATTGCGAGAAAAACACCGGATCAACTGGCAGAGGTTGCCGCCGCTGCCCAGCGGCTGGATGGGATCGCAAACGTCGTGATGACCACCGGCACGCCACCAACCGGCGACCGAGGCGCGGCAATCCTTTCTGAATCCGCGACCGCAATCAAGCGAGCGACGAATCTGCCCATTCAGGCCCAGTGCGAGCCGCCGGCCGACTTCAGTTGGTTTCCCCGCATGCGCGAGGCCGGGGTCGATTCGCTCGGAATGCATCTGGAGGCCTGGGATGAAGACGTGCGGCGGCGGATCATGCCCGGCAAAGCGGAAGTGCCGCGGACATTTTATCTCGAAGCCTTCAAAGCCGCGGTCAAAATATTCGGCCGTGGACAGGTCAGTACCTATCTGCTGGCCGGCCTCGGCGACGACGAGGCATCGCTTCACGAAGCCGCCCGCGTTCTGATCGATCTGGGAGTCTATCCCTTTATTGTGCCGTTTGTTCCGGTCAGCGGGACTCCGCTCGCATCGCATCGTCCCCCATCAGCCGAATTTTTGCGGAACGTTCTCGGGCCGGTCGGCCAATGGCTGACCGAGGCAGGAATGACTTCGGACACGGTGAAAGCCGGTTGCGTGAAGTGCGCCGCCTGCTCAACGCTCTCAACGTTTGAAAAGCAGTCTCCCTGGGCCGCCTGACATGCCTGAGGTTTATTTCACAATTCGACTGCCGGACGGCGTGGCGAAAGAGTGCTATTCGCCTTCGACCGTTGTTCTAAAGCATTTCAGCCAGGGGGAAGAAATGTCCGTTGCAGAATTTCTCTCTCGGAGTCGAGAGGCGCTCGCGGCGGCCGGCGAACGTGTGCGCGCGAAGTATGGCTTTGCGTGCAGCTCCGCCGCGGCGCAACTCGAGTCGATCGAGGACTGGACGCGCGCCTATTCGAGCGATGACACAATCCGCATTCTTCGCATCTAAAACAGCATCAGCCTTTCTGAGTACGATGAACGAAACCGTAACGCAGCCACCAGCCAGCGCGCCATCACAAACGCATTTCTCTGTTGTTGTGATCGGAGGCGGACAAGCCGGGCTCTCCGCCAGCTACCTCTTAAAACAACGCGGGATCGACCACGTGATCTTCGAAAAGAATCGAATCGCGGAGGCGTGGCGCTCAAAACGGTGGGACACATTTTGCCTGGTGACTCCGAACTGGCAATGTCAACTCCCAGGCCACCCCTATTCCGGTTCCGACCCGCACGGATTCATGATCAAAGACGAGATCGTCGAATACATTGCATCCTACGCGCGCGCCTTCCAACCGCCTGTTCACGAAAGAGTCACTGTGTCCCGACTTCGGCGCAACGACTCTGATGCGTTCGAGGTCGCGACAGACATCGGCGTTTTCTCCGCGGACCACGTAATCGTTGCGACGGGGGGTTACCAGGATGCAACCGTCCCGCGCTTGTCGGAGCGTTTGCCGCTCGATCTTTATCAAATCCATTCCTCCGACTACAAAAACCCGCAGCAGCTGCCGGCCGGCGAAGTGCTCGTGATTGGCTCGGGACAATCCGGGTGCCAGATTGCCGAGGATCTGCATCTCGCCGGCAAACGGGTTCATTTGTGCGTCGGAGGCGCCCCGCGAACGGCGCGTCGTTATCGCGGAAAAGACGTGGTCGATTGGCTGCACGACATGGGCTATTACGACAAGCCGATTCACGAACACCCACAAAAGGAACGGGTTCGAACCAAGGCCAATCATTATGTCACGGGGCGCGACGGCGGGCGGGATATCGATCTGCGCAAGTTCGCCACTGAAGGAATGCGATTGTATGGACGTCTCCAGCAAATCCGTGGATCAAATTTACACTTTGCCGGCGACCTGAAACAGAACCTCGATCAAGCCGATGCGGTTGCAGACAGCATCAAGAACACAATCGATCAATTCATCGAACGGAGCGGAATTAGCGCACCGGTCGAACCGCGCTACAAACCGTTTTGGGAACCTGAGTCGGAGATTCTGAAGCTTGACTACGCTGCGGCAGGAATCACCGCAATCATCTGGAGCATCGGTTTCCACGCCGATTACAGCTGGATCGAATTGCCCATTTTTGATGGGAAGGGCTACCCCGGTCATTATCGCGGAGTAACAACCGCTACCGGCTTGTATTTTCTTGGGCTCCCTTGGCAGTACACCTGGGGTTCTGGACGATTTTCAGGCGTCGCGCGGGACGCAAAGTTTATCGTCGAACACATTGAAGGGTTGCGGGCAGACAGACCGCGCAGAAACGGTTTCCCGCTCAATGAGTGGGCACTCGGGTCCTAAATCTCATCTTGTGCGTCTCGACCTACTCAGCAACGGCGCCTTTGACCGCTTTAGGCCTTGTTCCAAAGCCGGGCATCTAAATCAAGCTTCAAGCCAGGTTTGACTTCAATTTTCGAAAAATCCGTATGCTGGGGATTCAGAACGAAATTCCGTTCGATCTGGATCACCGAACTCGGCACGGAGAGAATCGCCGAGCGCTTCTGCAAAAGCCACTCCTTGCCAAAAACCTGCGCAGCCGTAAGCGACCCATCTCCTTTGAATCGTGCGAGCCATTCCTCGGGCGGCGATTCGATCGATTCGATCAGATCCTCACCGAATTCAAATCGGAAAAAAACATAGTGATCGTCCGGATCATAGCCTCCCTGGTTGACTCGGAACTCGAGGACGGCCAGCGACAGATGCTCCGAACCGTACACAGCCGCGCTGTTTTTCGGGTTCCATCGACCTCCGAACCGTCGCGCTCCTTCACCGCTGAACGCATCCGCGGCTCGTCGTGCACGAACGAGCCGATAGCCAACCATCAGCTGTAAACTCCGTGATCGATCCGGCCAAGCACATCTTCGACCTGGGTAGATCCCAGCGACGTATCCGCTCGCTGCAACGGGGTCTCCCCTTCGAACACGGCAAGCGGCGTGCTCATCCAGCCTCGGGCCTTCTCCGGACTTCCGAACACCGCACGCGCTTCGTCAAAGATCTTTGCCACACGTGCCAACCGGTCGGATTCTTCGGGATTGAGAGTCCCCTGCGCCAGACGCCGGTCAAACGTCCGGTTTGGGATGTTGAGTGTGCGCGCAAGTTCGCGGTCGCTCATCTCAAGATTTGTGGCCACGCTTTTAAAGACGCCAATCGACAACCCTTTACGGACAGTCCCGATCGTAACCGCGCCGGCGCCCTCGCGCACGCCGGCGTGGTAAGCGGTTTTCGGAGGAACTTCCGCGGCGCTGAGCTTGTAGTTGGCAGGCTCGTTGAACCGCTCTGTCTTTGCCATATGGCGTACATTATATCGCCATTGGGCCATCGCGCAAGCTTTTTCCGGCCGCACAACCAGTTCGGCCACCCGGGCGCATCTCCGATTTGTTAAAAATTTTGCTGGCCTACTTTACTTTTTCATGG
>CAZMNG010000088.1:0-9573 GCA_964567505.1 uncultured Chthoniobacterales bacterium | reverse complement strand
AAGCTACGAAACCAGCCAGTTCTCAACTGCAGCTCTAGCTAGTACAGCTATCACGGCAAAAAGGATCGTCGCTGACCGTACACTAAATGTTGTTCGCTTGCGCCAAATACGATCGATAGTGATCGACGGCAGAGTGAAGCGCGATTCGCAGCCCAATCGAATAGAGGCTCTGCCAGCCTGACGACGGTATGCGAAATGCCAGCTCAAACGGTCTTTGCTTCAGGCCAGCGTCGGCCGTTAGGGACCAGGAAGCGTCAAGAACAGAATGTTCACACGTTGGGAAAATCGACCGAAGGCAAGAAAGAATCGGAGAGACCAGAGCATCATGCAAATCGGCGCCATAGACAGCCGCCTGTAAACCTTCAATCTCATCCGCTGCATGGATGACGATCACACCGTGGAATTGAACCACGAAGAGCTCACGTTCGAGCAGGTACGCTTCTGGAGATTTCTCCTTGCGTCCGATCTCATTGATGAGGCTACGCCCCGCCTGTTTGAACGGCGTCTCGGTTTCGAAGCTGCCTGGATTCACAATCGGATACGCATAGATCCGAACGGCGCTCCCCAGGGAAGGGTAGGTCACCAGATCGCCAATGAAGTCCGCAATTGCTTTGGGTCCCGCAGCGTCATTCCCGCTCAATCCGGCGAAGACGCCAAGCTGGATTTCTGATTCGCCAGGCTGATCGCCGACAAAGACATAGCGCGGAATCTGCGGCAGGTTGTTATGCGCCGGTGTTGAAATCGGAGTCCTGTAGAGATGTTCTCTTGCCAGGGATAACAGATCGAGGCGGCGAAGCAACTTTGCCGCTTGCGACCCGGATACGGGATGCTTGAGGGCTACCGCCTCCAGTATTGGTGCAGAATAATGGCTTTTTAGAGTCGTCTCTAACCGCTCTTGAAGCGGACGTTTCTGAGCTTGGAAATTTGACTTCATACTCGAGATACTATTTCCCGTTTGATAGCTAATGAGAGAAAAGTGGGGAGTTATGTCCAACGACTTGCATAACCCTGACAGATCATTCACCACGGTCAGCTTCTACCCGTTTAAAGCTGCCGCAGCCCTCACTGAATGACAGGTAAATGCCATGCCGTTCACATATCCCGTCATAGGCGCGAACAGAGGCAAATCCCGAGTAAATACCACAAGGAATACACCGAACTGAGCGGCGTATCGAAGCGCATTGGCGCTGAGTCCAGCTCCAAGCTCCGAGAAAGTTGACCACTTTGCCGGCGCCACCGCGATCCAATTGATGTTCGATCCGCTCGCAAACAGCGCAAAGCCGGCAATCACCAACCCGAGTCCAATCCAGACTGCCCACCAGTCTTCTTTCAGCCAAAGCTCCCGCCAACGTGGCTGCTGGTTTGACACTGTTTGATTAACAGTCGAAGAAATATCACTCATTTTCGATCTAGTTGTTCTAAAATTTGTTTGGTCAAAACGCGTATGTCCCAACAGCGCGAAGCTAACCCTCCTCTCGTCCAGCTTGGAGCTCCCCTGGGCCAATCGATAGAATGCCTTTTATGGGGCCGTGTAGCCGCCTGATTGTCGCCGTCTAATGTTGATTGAAGCTCGAGCAGTCACGCGCTTTTACGTGATACATCGGAGCCCGAAGCGGCCTGTACCTGGTTAACGACTACAGTAGCCTGATTGAGTTGACGTTCTCATTTTCTCCGGATGCATAACCATCCCAGAAGATCTAAATACTATCATACTGATAGAGTTGAAATCAGTTTGCAAGAATTTTTTCCAAGGATTCATCTCGTGTCAGGAACAGGACAGAATGGTGGACGGCTGGTTGTAGCAGAAAAGGAAGGACAGGGCAGATTTCCACGGCGATAATGCTGGGTCAGAAAGTTGAACGGGTGACGGCAGACTCGAAGGCACTGGTCTTTGAGGCCGCTGAATTGAAACGCGCCTGCAAGAAGGAGTGTGATTCCGGCGAACCACGAAGAATGCTGGATCAGCCAGGGCCAGGAATCGACGAGGCGATGTAACCCATAATCGCCGAGGAAAGTGAGTAGCGCGAACACCGACCAGACCGCTAGATAGGCGGCGATAAACAACAAAAGGGGTGGTCGCCAACCCTCCGCGCTTTGTTCTCGCTTGAGTTTGGCAAACAATTGGATGAGCGGAAGTGAGGTCGGCAACATCATCGCGATCGTCATCACCAGCCACGCCGCGACAAACGTCAACAGGTTCACACCGAGAGGCCAAGAGGGATGCTCAGTCAACGGATCGGCATGCAGCCAATGTCCGTGACCCGTCATGGCGGCGACGAAAACAATTCCCCAAGCCAGGAGCAACAAGCCCCAGGCAAGTCTGACATCGCCTGAAAGCAACAACTCGAAAGCCCGTCCCCAGAACGGAACTTCGCGCCCGTCTGCGGAGTTTTGACCGACCATACGCTAAGCCTCAAATCGAAATGCGCCCTGGATTGCGTTTTTGCCGCTGTATTCCCAGACGAAATCGAACTCCGGCAGATTAACGCGGTGGTGCGATGCCTTGGCGACATAAGCCGGTGACCCGGGGATTGTACTGAAGATGCTATCTACAAGCTTGGTTGGTTTGCCGTCCCCGCTGCGATACGGAGCCATTTCTGCGCTCAGGATGTCTCCAATCTTGATCGTGCCTTCAGCGTCGTGGATGTGGTAGTCGATGGGTGCGACGCGGACATCCAGGTTCTCGCTGACCAGTTTTGCGAGATCAGCCAAAGGTCCTCCAAGCGCGCCGGTGATAACGTCCAGAAGGACCTTGCGTTAGACCATCCGGACGGGGAACCATGGGAAAAATTGCCTTCTGAATCTATTTTTTCACCAGCCCTTCGACCACTGAAACCCACGACTGGGGAATCTCACTCTCAAACGTCATTTCTATCACGCCTTCTCCCGCCAGCTTCCTAACGTGGTGGATCAGCTCCTCATCTGGCTTTCCCTCTCGTACTGGAAAGAATTCCACCTGCTTTCTGGAGAGTTCCGTCACCTGAGTATAGTGCTTTCGCAGTTCATCCCTTGCCCGCTGAACGTTCGACCAGTGGGGCAGGAGCAGCAGCAGCCTTCCGCCATCCTTCAAACATCGGCGCGCTTCCGCAATCGAACGCACCACCAATTCAGACCCATCATCACCGCCGTGAGTGGCCACTCTCATGCCGGGAGAAAGTCCCCAATCTCCTCCGTCCGGGTACGGCACGGCGGGCGGATGGACAGTAATCACATCGAATTCGTCATCGTCGAAGTGATCATAAAGATTTGAAGGAACCAGCTCCACCACCACGCCATTCCTGGCTGCGTTTCTCTTAGCCGACGAAAGCGCCGCCTCATTGATATCGGAGAGCACTACGGAGGCGTCTCTCACGAATTTGCCGACCGCAATACCAACAACACCACTTCCGGTGCACATATCCAGGATCTGCTCGCCAGGGTATGTTAGCTTCGTCGCAACATCCGCAAAAAACAGGCTGGCGGGTTTGGGCGAATAGACATCCGCATCGTCAGTTTCGAACTCAAGGCCATTCCATTGCACGGTTTTGTTAATCATAGTTCAAATTCCTTCGTGGTGGTTTTCCGACGAAGTTTTTTCAGAGCGACCATCTTTCGACTCGCCATCATCCGCTGGTCGGTCGGGGAGGCAAGTAGGGATCACGTGTGCCTTCGGGTATCGCCGGATATATTTCAAGACTCTGATAAAACTCGCGATACGCATTGAGGCAGCGGTTCATAACCCACGTATTCCTCAACGTTTCCTCGGGATACTCCTCCTTTGGATCAGTCGTCAGGTTGAAGAGTTTGGGTAGCGTAAGCTTCGCCGGTGTGCCGAACCAGTCCCGTGTCTCCTCATAGAACGCCAGCTTCCAATTGCGCCATTTCACGGCTTCAAGCCGCTCGGCGACGAATGCGAGGACGCATTCGCGGTTCGATTTCCGTTGGTTGCCGAGCAGGAAGTCCGTTTGATCTACGCCGTCAATGGCCCGGTCGGTCGGCACCGGTGCGCCGGCAATCCTGGCTAACGTGGTGAAGGTGTCCACTTGGTGGACGATCTCGTTGCTAACACCGCCGGCCGGAATATTTCCCGGCCAACGAACCAGAAAGGGTACTCTCAACGACCCTTCCATGTGGGTGAAGTAGTATCCGCGCCACGGGCCGGACGAACCCTGCCAAGGCCACGTTGGGTCCGGGCCGTTGTCGCTGGTGAAGACGACGATCGTGTTGTCGCGCACGCCGAGTTCGTCGACGCCATCGAGGATCTGTCCCAGACGATGGTCGGTCTCAACGACGGAGTCGGCGAAGTCCCCGTTACCCGTCCTGCCAGCGAAGTCGGGATGCGGGATGGTTGGCAAGTGGACCTGCGTCAGGGGCACATAGACGTAGAATGGTTTGCCGTGCGCGATGCTCCTCCTCATAAAATCGATCGTGCGGCGCGTGATTTCCGCATCGAGCAAGGGTCTCTGTGCCAGGTCGTACACCGCGACGTTCCGGCTCGGCTCGCCCCGACGCCCTTCCATAATGTATTGAGGTTTGACGCCGGACGCTTCAAAGCCCGGGTTCCCCGGCCAGAAGACTTCGTCTGTCGTTCTCGGAATGCCCCACCATTCGTCGAATCCCTGATCATTGGGTAGCCGTCCGTCGATGCTGCCAAGATGCCATTTCCCGAAGTGGGCCGTGTGGTAGCCAATTCTTGAGAGCAGCTTCGCGAGAGTTATTTCCCATTGCGTCAGACCCTGACCTGAAGGATCGGCCAGTGCCGGGTTGCCGATCGGAACAGTCAGGGTGCCGGATCGCAAAGCGTAACGGCCGGTCAATGTCGCAGAACGGCTCGGAGTGCACTGCGCTTCGACGTTGAAGTTGGTCAGGCGCAGCCCCTCGGCCGCGAGCCTGTCGGCCCGCGGAGTCGGCGCGCCACGGAGTTCACCACCTCCGTAGCAGCCGAGTTCGCCGTAGCCCAGGTTGTCGGTCAAAATGTAGATGATATTGGGCTTCACTGCAGGCTTTCCTTCTTCTGGAAACGGGGAAAAAGATCAGTCGCCGGCCTCGCGCGAACTCCTGCGGCGCGGGCCAGCCACTTTTACCAACTAACTAAATTTTCGCCTGGATAACGACGCTCGCCCGCCCGGTATTCTGTACCACGGCGGCTCGATCGGTCTCTGGGCGCACATATTCGAGGCACTCGCGCTTGACTCTCTGGAATTCGGCGCTCGTCGTGAGCTCGAGAGTGCGCGGGCGACCCACGGATACCGGGATCTCCGCCGTGATCCTGCCCGGACGTCTGCTCATAATCAACACTCGGTCGCTTAATAAAATCGCTTCGTCTACGTCGTGCGTCACGAACACGACAGTCATTCCGTATTCTTCCCACAGCCCCAATAACATTTCCTGCATTTGCAAGCGTGTCTGAGCATCGAGAGCCCCAAAGGGCTCGTCCATCAACAATACTTCCGGCCGATTCACCAGCACCCGCGCCAAGTTAACGCGCTGTTGCATACCACCGGAAAGCTCACAAGGGTAATGCCGCCAGAATTCAGACAAACCAATCCGAGCCAGGATCTCCTTCGCTATCTGTCGTCGTTCCGCTTTAATAACTCCCCGCATTTTCAAGCCAAACTCAACGTTCGCAATCACGGTTTTCCAGGGGAATAAATTGTGATCCTGGAAGACTATTCCTCGATCAGCATCGGGTTTCTGCACCAGTTTCAAGTCGACGAAAATTTCCCCTCTCGTCAGCCGGATAAAACCTGCGATAGCGCCGAGAAGCGTTGATTTGCCGCAACCAGAAGGCCCGAGAATCGCCAGGAATTCACCCGGTAAAACGTCGAGACTAATATTTTGCAGAATATCGATCCCGGTCGCGTCCGAACCGAAGGAGAGGTTAGCGTTCCGGATACGAATCGCTCCTCGCGGAAATGTGCTGGAGGTCATCCCGCTGTCCCTCCGCGCCTGGTCCAAGGCATCAGCACGGAGCCTAGCTTTCTGACCATTAGACTGCTCAGCATGCCGAGCAAACCGATCAGAACCATTCCCACGACAATTTGCGGGTAATTCTGCAGAGTGTACGATTCCCAGGTCAAATAGCCAATGCCGAACTGGCCTGCCATCATCTCCGCCGTAATAAGCGAGAACCAGCAGGTGCCCATTCCGATACTTAATCCAGTCACGATCGATGGAAACGCGCCAGGTAAAATCACTTCCCAAAAAATCTCCCACCTTCCTGCGCCCAAGCTCTGCGCCGCGTTGAGAAGGCGACGGTCGATCCCTTTGACGCCGTGAATCGTGCTCAGCAGGATTGGGTAAAACGCTCCAATGAAGCAAATGTAAATTATACTTTGTTCTGCGGTGGCGAACATCAGGATGGATAACGGGATCCAGGCGACCGCCGGAATCGGCCGCAGAATTTCCAGGGAGGTTAGCAGGGTGTCCTCGACCGCCCGGGAACGGGCAATCCAAATCCCAATCGGTACCGCCAAAATGGCGCCGATGCCGAAGCCCGAGAATATTCGAATCAGGCTCGCACCGATGTGGCGCGCGGCGTCGGGCGATTGAACGAACTCGATGAAGGCGCCTGCGACCGCGACTGGCCCAGGAACGTTCCCAAAGTTAATCAGAAAGTGGAGTTTGGCTTGGCAAGCGATCTGCCAAAGACCAATGAAGAGCGCAAGTGAGGCACCTCGATGGACTAGGCGAAAGAGGGAACCACGACCACGCGGTCGCCTTTCCGGCCTCGCGTTTGTGTCGCGGGTCTTATTAATTGCAATCGGTTGAGCGCTCATCGATGTTCTTTTGGTGACCGTTGTTGTCTTGCCTTTGGCTACCGCCCGCTATCTGCTTGCGGAACAGGGGCGACCTGACGAGCTTCCGCGAAGTCGATCACACTTCCCGTGTGAGATTCAGCCCATTTTTCAGCCTTGGACTTCTCGAGAAATGCGGCCAGTTCTTCGCCGGTACGGACATACCAAACTTTATCTGCGAAGAGTTTCAGTCCGCTCTCCGCATCATGGACGTAGGTGACCCGCGCCTTTTGACCGTGCTTCTCCAGTGCTCGCAAAGCCTCAAAAGTTGCGGCAATCGAATGGTAGAGGCGGACTTTTGGTTCCCCGACGACCCAGATCTGTCCGGCCGCTTTCGGTTCCGTGACGGCAAGTCCTTGGAAGTCTTTGGAGTCGAACGGAACAGGATCGTAATTCTTCAGCCTGGCCTCATAATCGTAGCCGGATAACTTAGCCGCTTCGCGGATGTAGCGATCATCCACAAAGGTGCTGACATCGATGTCGTGAGCCGTCTTCTTAAGGACTTTCAGCGTTTGAGCGGCGTTAGCCAGCGCCCCTATGACTTCCGGTTTCAATGTATAGTCCCGGGTCTGGATGCCTTGCGGACCGTGGAAAGCGTAGAACACTTCCGCTTCGATTCCCGTCCATTTTTGATATTGTTCAGCAATTGATTCCGGATCTTCACGGATCAGCCGGTCGCCCTCGAGAGCAGCGCGCAAATAGGCAACGACGATCTCGGGATATTTCTGGGCAAAGTCCGATCGGACTTGAATACCGTGCGTGGTGGTCACCCCGGTGCTTTCGCCGTCGAGAATCTTTCGGGCAAATCCCCGGAAGGGAAAAAGTTCACCGAAGGGCACGAAATCCGCATGCGCATCGATCTGTCCAGACTTCAACGCGGAACCTCCAATCTCCGGTGCCTGAGTAACGATCCTCACATCCTTGTTGGGATCCCATCCCTGGTTCTGGACCGCGCGAAGCAAGAATGCATGGGCGGTCGAAGCAAAAGGCACGGAGATGGTCTTTCCCTTGAGATCCGCCATGCTCTGAATGGAAGAATTCAGGGGCACCAGGAGCGCGTTGCCCGCGCCATGAATGCCCAACGAAAGCGATGCGATGTAGAGCGTCTTTACACCATCGTTCTTCGAGAGAAGTGCGTCATATCCGAGGATGGACGGAAAGTCGGCCATCGAGACTATATCGAGTCGGCCGGCCAGCAGTTCATTATTGAGTTGGGCGCCCGTAGGGAGATTTACCCAATGGATCTCATAAATAGCGTCCTTATATTTGCCATCGTGGGGCAGGTATTTATCCAGCAGTTTAAGCTCGCGGACGATTGGGCCGCCCGCTGCGCAGTTTATCGTCGTATCCTGCGTGCCAATGCCGACCTGGATAACTTCCTTCGCGCGCCCGTGAGAGGTGCACAGGCACAAAATGATTAATAGTAGTGAACTTATCTTCTTCATCTGAAAGTAGAGTTCGGATCTCCTTCGTGATCTTGCCATGACGGTCTGGGTGCGCCGCATCGAGGCTGCCTTTCTGCATCACGGGTAAAAATGACATCTTGCAAATCCTTTCGATCGAAGTCGGTCCAGCATACTCCTACCATATAAGTAGCGTATGGCACCACTGGCAAGAGCTTTCTTTCTTCGGTCCGGCCATGGGCGACGGTCCCGAGCGGCCAATAGAGACGCAACGTCGCTTTGTCGCCGAAATACCGGCTGGCGCGGCGACTAAAGAACGGAAAGCCCCAAAAGTCTCTCTCCGTCCAGAACCGAAAGATTGGATCCGACTGCTCGTTCCACACCATCAATGCCGAGCACGGTCGTTTCAAACCGAAAGGCAGAAGAGAAGATTTTCTTTAGGTGCAGAATTGACCACGAATCTTTTTTAGCGTACATAGCCTACTTTTGCAGTCGACATGCTATGCAAGACCAAATCTGCGGGTCGCGTCTGATGATATGGATGCGACGCCCTTTCCCGAGCGAAGCGAAGTTCCGAACCTGCGCACGTTTCATGTAATGACCAAGCCCATCGGGCCTATTTGCAATCTCGACTGCAAATACTGTTTCTACCTTGAAAAGGAGAAGCTTTTTCCGGCGAATGAACGTTTTGCGATGCCGGATCACGTTCTGGAAGAATACATTCGGCAGTATATTGAAGCCCACTCTGTGGCAGAGATCAGCTTTGCATGGCAGGGAGGCGAACCAACATTGCTCGGAATAAATTTCTTCCGCAAGGTCCTGGCATTCCAGGCCAAATACGCCCATGGGAAAACGATCCACAACGCGTTGCAGACGAACGGCACGTTGCTTAATGACCAATGGGGCGAGTTCCTCCACATGCACCGGTTTCTTGTTGGTTTGAGTATCGACGGCCCCCGCAACTTGCACGACACATATCGCGTCGATAAGAAACAAAATCCGACGTTTGAGAGGGTGATGGCCGGTCTGGAGGTACTCAAAAAACACCGTGTTGAGTTCAATACGCTCCGCAATACAAGGTGGGAAACATTTTAAACAACAGCTTGGGTGAGATCGCGAATTCGCCCGGGCAACGACAATTCGGCAGTGAGAAATTCGACACGTTGCCGAACTATTGCCGCAAATGCGAGGTCCGCTTCGCGTGCAATGGTGAATGCCCAAAAAATCGATTCATCCACACGCCGGACGGCCAGCCGGGATTGAACTACCTTTGCGCGGCATACAAACACTTCTTCAAATCCATCGATCCTTACATGAAGACGATGGTTCAATTGCTTAACGCGCGCCGACCGCCCGCGGACATCATGGGTTCGCTCGCGGAGCGCGACAGGATA
>CAZMNG010000087.1:0-9578 GCA_964567505.1 uncultured Chthoniobacterales bacterium | reverse complement strand
TTGAAAGTGGGGATTTTGCCATAAATGGACGTCTCGGGAGAGGAATTCTCGATTCTCGAGGTGGCGACCCCCCCGCGACCATCCACCCCGAGTTCAGCAAAGAGCGAGCCTGGTCCTATCGATTCGGACTTTCCGAAACTTTGTAGCCCGCCTGCTTGAGCAGAGACCCGATCTCCTGATTGGCCGCTTTCATTGCCTCCTCGATTGAAACACTCCCCTCCAAGGCTTCAGAAACGTGTAAGCCAACTTTGTCGATGATCTGAAACGACTCAGGAATTCTGGGGCGACAGTCGGCAAAAGTCAGAGACTGGGTTTCATAAACCGTTTTGATCCAAGGCGACTGCTTTAATACGTCAGGATCCTGCATCACCGAAAGGCGACTTGGTGGACCGCCAACGAGCACAAACTTTTTGTGCGTATCTTTGCTGGTGAACCACTTGATGTAATCCCAAGCCAAGTCCTTTTGTTTCGTATTGGTGTTGATTCCCATCACCCACCCCCCGAGCGGTGGAACCGGTTTTACTCCCTGCTTGGCCGGGAAGACCTCCGTGCCGAACTTACCGACAACCCGGCTGCGGTTCGGGTCCGAGTAGAGCGGTTCGCGCACCGACCACTCGCCCACCATGGCAATGCGTCCGGTGGCGAAGGCATTTGCCCGCTGGTCCCAGGCAATGTTGAGGGCGCCTGGCGGCTGGAATGGCAACATGTCCTTCAAGAATTGGACGACCGCGATGCTTTCCGGAGAAGTTAACAATGGGGTCATGTCCGCGTAGGGGTCAGGTGACCCGGGGTACATGCTGACAAATGGTTTACCACCAAAATTGAAGATGTACTCAAAGTAAGCCTGGCCAACCGCCGCGCCGCGCTGGTTATTCAAGGCAGTGCCGAAGATTCCGGGGAATTTGGAATTCTTGGTGAAGGTCCTCGCCGCGTTAAAGAAGTCTTCGATCGTCTTTGGCGGCTGTAACGAAGCCTGTTGGAACAGGTCCGTCCGGTAATTGAACATCACAAAGTAAGCGCCGAAAGGAATCCCGACGTACTGTCCCTTCCACGTGGCCACTTGCTGAAACGAGGGGACAAAATCATCCCACGCAATGATAGCGGAATCTTTCTCGACGTAGGGCTTCAAATCCTCGACGTAACCGCCCTGCTGAAACTCGCCGACCCACGGCGAGTCCAGCACCACGATATCATAGGAATCGCTTTTGTTGTTGCCCATCAAAACCTCTTTTTGATGGACGTCATCGTAACTGAACGAATCAACGACGACCGTGGCACCCGTGACTTTCTGGAACTCCTTGTCAATCGTGTCGAATCCTTTAACCCAAGGATCTTGGATCATGATGATCCGTAAGGTTTTCCCATCAGCTTTCTTAAGTTGCGTTGTCCAATCAATGTTGTCGGCATACGCCGTAAATGTGCAGGCGGCGGCGATCGCAGGGGCGAGCCACCGGAATGAAAAGGCCTTTGCGCCTTTCATAACGAAGGGATAAATAGGCATAGTGTATTTGTATTAGGTAGGAGCTGTATTAGGTGGGGATTGATTCAATCAAAAATGATGCCGCCGCATACATTCAGTGATTGTCCAGTGACGTAGGCAGAGGCATCTGATGCAAAAAAGACGACAGTGCCCACTACGTCCTCCGGATCGCCCAATCGGCCTAAAGATGTCGCTTGGGTCCATCGATCGATGTTAGCCTGGTCTCCCAGGTTCTTGCGCCCCATCTCCGTGAGAATGATACCCGGGCAAACGGAGTTTGCAGTAATGCCGTAAGGCCCGGCTTCCATGGCCAGGACCCGTGTAAACTCTAAGATCGCTCCCTTCGAAGCGCAGTAAATTGATTGTCCGGGCGCGCCCCGCTTGCCGCCGATAGAAGCGATGTTCACGATGCGCCCATATTTCTGTTGCTTCATATGCGGCAGGAATGCCTGGGTGACCAGAAACGTGCCTTTGGCGTTGACTGCAAATATGGATTCCCACTGTGCTTCCTCAAAATCTTCGATCATACTGACGGTGAGCACGCCCGCGTTGTTGACCAACGCATCGATGCGCCCCGCCGCCGAGATCGCCTGAGCCGCCAGTCCCTGCACATCCGCTTTGCGACTTACATCGGCGGTGATAGCAAAGCTGCGCCGACCGAGGCTAGCGATCATCTTCTGGACCGTGCTGAGTTCGCTGCTCTGCCGTTCGATGTCGCTCACCACAACGTCGAACCCATGCTGCGCTAGGCCAATTGCGAGCGCCCTGCCGATTCCCTGGCTGGCTCCGGTCACCAACGCCGTTCTCGTCTGTGTGTTCGTTTGTGCCATCTATTTCTCCTGCAAGTAAAAGGGGTGCTGCCGGGTGACGAGCGATGCGCGGATAACGATCTTCTTTGCCATCGCCAGTTGGTCTACCACTAGTAACCCACATGCCGAGCCAGCGGTGGGCAATCGATGTATCTTTTTCATTGGGGGGGGAGCTAGCTAGGGTTATTCGGGTATGTCTTGATTGGACCCGTTTATATAGATCATTCAAATGGAGGCGCCTCCAGCGGTTTGTCCCTAAATAACTTTACTACTATAAAGTGGATCAACGACGAAGCTTGTTAGATATGCATTCTACAACCGGTTGAGGATGGGATGACTTCACGTCCGTGAACGGTGTAAGGCTCGTCGCATTAAACCTTTATTGGGTATCGCGTCGACATACGCTTTCAAACCCAGTGACGCAACTTCACACCTGTAAACTCTATGCGAGCGTCCGCGACGACGCCGACCGGTAATTTAATAACCGATCGCCGGTGAAAATTCACCTCTGTGATTTTCATATTGCTTCCGCACCTGGGCCTACGCCGCAGCAGCAAGAGCAGGACGCCGCTTACTACAACATTACTTATGTTGTATTAATTCACCCCTCTCCTGTCCTGATGTTTTGCCCTCCTGAGCTTTCTTCAGTTCCGACCGGACGAATTGGACGGAGCGGATCGCTTCGCCATCGAGGTTGTCGCTGCCGGGCAAGTAGCGATAAACCGCGATGTCACGGCCGACGTCGCCACCAGGGACGAGGAAAGGCTCCATGACGAGGGCTCCCTCATAATTGATCTCGCGTAATGCGCCGAAAATCTCCGCCCACGGCATCCGGCCGCGTCCGGGAGGACGGCGATTGGGTTCGCCGAGGTGGAAATGGCCTAAGCAGGATACCGCCTCAAGGATGGCGCCTCCGATGCTGTCTTCCTCGATGTTCAGGTGAAAGGTGTCCAGGTGAATTTTGCAGTTGGGGCTCCCCACCCGCTCGGCAAACGCAACCCCTTCAGCAGCGGTGTTCATAAGAAAGTGCTCGAAGCGGTTTACGACTTCGACACAAAACAGAACGCCGCAGTCCTCGGCGACTTTGATGGCTTCGCGCACGCTCTCGACTGCCCGGTCGGTGAGGACTCGTTTGTCTTCACCGGGTAACGGCCTGCGCGGCCAGCAACTGTAATTGATGCCGGCCATGATGGTGCCGCCCATCTGCTTCATCGCCAGCGATACGTCCTGAAGAAAGGTGATGCCCTTTTTGCGCGTGGCGGCGTCTTCCGAGAGCATGTCCATGTCGGCCGGCATCCCAATGCTGTAAGTGAGTCCGATACCCGCATCCGCCGCCGCTTCTTTGAGCGTATCTCGCTCCGCAGCGCTCATGCGGGTGATTTTTGGGGCGTTGACCTCGAGAATGTCAAAGCCGCATTTTTTGGCCCGCTCGACAAACAGCAGGGGCTCAGAGTCCCAGTATTGGGTCCAGTATCCGAAGTGTATTCCAATGGGGTTCATAAGTTAATGCTGATGGGCGCAGGTGATTCGCGCAGCAGGTGTTCGATTGCAGGTTGGTTCTTGGTTTATTACGGTGCCGTCCTTGCTCTACTCGTCTTTGTAATATTTTCCGGCATCCGACAGGTTGTCCTTAGTGATGAGTTTGATGGGCGAATCGACCTTTTCCGGCACCGTCTCACCGTTCAGCTTTTTGACCATCGTCTCGATGGCCATATAAGCCATGGCGTCGGGGTACTGTGCCACCGTCCCTGCGAGCAGACCCTGCTTTATCGCCTCAAGGCCATCGGGCGTGGCGTCCACGCTAACCACGATCACCTTTCCAGTTGCACCCGCGGCCTGCACTGCGTTCACCACCCCCAGCGCCATGTCGTCGTTTGCAACGAAGACCGCCTTTAGGTTAGGATCACCCTCCAACATTTTCGTCGCGAGCTCGCCGGCCTTTTTGCGATTCCAGTTCGCGGGTTGGCTCGCGACGATGTTAAGTCCCCCTTCCTTGGCGGCGTTGGTGAAACCCTTCACCCGATCCATGCTGCTCGTCGTTCCTGGATCACCTTCGATGACTGCGACGTCCGAACCCTTCGGAACCGAATTTAACACCAGCTGAGCGTCCAGTTTTCCGGCCTCCACGTTGTTGGAAGCGATCCTGGTGACAATTTTGATGCCATCCGCCTTCGCTACCTCTTCCGGGATGAGTTCGTCGATATTAATGATCGGAAGGTTCCTCCGGCTGGCCGTGGTTAAGGAACTGTTGAGGGAGGTCGGCCGGAACGGGGTGACGACCAAGCCCTCTAAGCTGCCTTCGGCCAACCAGCTCTGCAGGATGTTTAGCTGTTCCACGTCTGCTTCTTCCGTCGGAGTGCTGCCGAACACCACCTCGACTCCCAACTTCTTCTGCGCGTACTCGTAGCCCTGCTTCATCAACAGGAAGTAAGGGTTGGCCAGACTTTTGGTCAGTGCGCCGACCTTGTGGGTTTTCGTGCTTTGCGCGCAGACGCTGCCGACCGGGATTAAGGCCAAGAGCAACAGAACTAACTTTTTCATGTCTTGGGAATGCTACAAAAATGTTCGTCGGGTTGAAGCTCCTGCCACGACACTTCATAGCCTTGAAATGCCGAGCAGCACCTTCAATAAGAAGGAATTAAATTCCGTAGTTGGTAGTTGAGCACCTCCATGATCCCTGGGCGTTCGAAACCCCGGCGAGGAAGGCAAGTATCTTCATCGTAGCCACGTCCTGATCTAATATATAAAAAGAGAAGTCACTTCGACGTTTTCCCTAACCAGAGACGGGCCATCAAACGGTCCCGCATCAATGCGATGGCAATGGCCAGTATCATGGTGACGCCCCAGATGGCTTCGGTCACGTGCGGGCTAAAGCCCAGGAGGTTGAATCCGGTGGAGATTATCTGAAGCAGGATGAGCGACAGAAAAAGCCCCAGCACCTTGCCAAAGCCGCCGTTAGGATCGATCCCTCCAAGTACTGCCGCCAGGATCGTGATGAGTAGGTAAGATTCCGCGTAGCCGGCGCGCGCGGAGTTAAAGCGCGCCATCATGACCACCGCCGCCACCCAACATAGCAGACTCGACGCGACGTAAACGCCCACCAGCATCCAGTCGGTGGCCACACCCGAGTAACGGGTGGCCTTTTCGTTTGAACCAATCAGGCGCACGGCCACGCCGAAGGGCGCATGGCTCATGATCACCGCCACCACGATGGCACAGAGGACGAAAAGGACCATCGGCACCGGGACCCCGAGCAAGATGCCGTTGCCCAAAAACAGGATCGCCGGCGGAAAACCTCCGATCACCCCGCCGTTGGTGGCATAGACCGCGATCCCTTTGACTGCCGTCATCGTACCCAGCGTCACCAGGATCGGGTGCACGCCCAGAAATGCCACGATCATCCCAGTGATGAGACCGACCACCAAAGACGCGACAAACCCCGCCGCCAAGGCCAGCGCGATTACTCCCGCCACGTCTTGCGGCGGGCTGGCGGGTCCGATCATTTTGGTGATGATCGCGGCCATGACCAGGGCTGAAAGGTTAGCGGTTGCAATGATCGCCAGATTCAGCCCGCCGCTCATCAGCGGGATCATCATGGCCAGCGCCAGGATCCCGAGTTCGGGCATCTGGAAGCCCATGGCGCGGAGCGTCTCACCCGAAAAGAAACGCGAAGGGGCCATCGCGCCGAAGAAGATCACGGCCAGGACGATCAACACCCCGAGCATCGTTACAGTGGGGTCCCGGCCAAACCAGTCGATAAAGGACGGCCGACTGGAAGGCGTCGAGGAGGTGCTGGTGGCGGCTTCAGTGGGCATGACGAACGTTCCTTTTTTGTTGGCGCTTGGCGGCGTAGGCTGTGGCGCTCACGCTGAGGAGGATGATTAGGCCGGTGACGAACCCGAATGAATAAGACGAGACGCCCAGCAAAGTGAGGCCATTCTGCACGATCGCCAACAGCAGGATGCCCAGGATCGTCCCGCTGACGGTACCGATGCCGCCTAGGAGGCTAGCACCACCCAAAACGACCGCCGCAAGCACGTCAAGTTCTCGCCCGATCAGGGCATTGGGCACCACCTCTTCGACTCGGTGCGCCTGAACCAACCCCGCTATGCCGGCCGTAAAACCGGAGTAGCCGTATACGAAACACTGAAGGCCCAAGAGGTTGCAACCCACGCGTTTGGCGGCTTCAGGGTTTCCCCCTAGCCCGTAGATTTGTCGGCCAATCGAGAGCCGGCTCAGGAAGAAAACGGTCACGAAGAGCACAACCGCGGCCACCACCACCGGAAAGGGGATTCCAAACAGCGAAAGGTCCGCCGTGAACCAGTCGGGTAAATCATAGATGGATTTGCCATCGGTTACGAACATGAGCACGGCGAAATAAAAGGTCATGGTGGAAATGGTGACGATCACTGAGAGCGCTTTGAGGTAGTAAATCAGCAGCGCGTTCACGACCCCGAGCAGAGCGCCAAACAAGGCGGCTAACCCGAAGGCCACGAGCCAGTTTCCGCCATAGTGCACGAGGAGGGTCGCCACCAGGTACTGGCTGACCGCGGCGATGGCGGCAAAGGAAATGTCGATCCCGCCAGAGATGAGCACCACCAATAGCCCCGACGCCATGATCGCCATTACCGAGTAGTTCTCCAACAGCGAGACCACATTACTGGCGGATAAAAAACCTGGGGAGATGGCCGAAAAAAGGACCACCATGATGACAACGATGCTGGCAATTTGGACATCGTGGCGACGAAACGCCGCTTTAAAGGAAAGGTCGCTATCAGGCATAAATGATCTCCCGGAGTTCTTGCTCGCTTACGCGCTGGGGATCGTAGGTCCCAACGATCTGGCCAGAGCTCATGACCAGAATCCGGTGGCTTTGATACAGGACCTCTTCGACCTCATCCGAGATGAGCAGGATGGCGAGGCCGCGGGCCGCGAGCGTATCCACGACCTGGAAAATCCCGGCTTTAGCGCCGATGTCGACACCCACCGTAGGCGAATCCAGGATCAGCACCCGCGGATCGGTTGCCAGCCACTTGGCCAGCACCACCCGTTGCTGGTTGCCGCCGGAGAGCTGTTGCACCGGACGATCGGCCGTATTAGTCTTGACGCGCAATTCCTGAAAAATCCACCGATCAATGGTCTGGGCCCGACGCCTGCCGTCGATGAGGCCCATCGAACCCGTGAGTTGGTCCAACACGGTAATTACCGTGTTGTCGGCGATCGTTTGCGGCATCACCAAACCCAATGAGAGACGGTCTTCGGACACGTAGGCAATCTTCTGGCGAATGGCCTCGCGGTTGCTGCGCAGCTGGACGGGTTTGCCGTTGACCCGGATTTCCCCTTGATCGGGTGGGTTCATGCCAAAAAGCGTGAGGGCGAGTTCCGTACGACCTGCGCCCAGGCGCCCTATGAGGCCGAGGATTTCCCCCGGCCGCAGTTCAAGGTTGACGTTGGCGTATTGACCTGCGCAAGAAAGGCCGCGTACTTCCAAAACCGGATCTTCTTTTCCAGGAAAGGGAGGTTTTAAAACGTTTTCGAATACGTGACCGGTGATCAGTTCACCTAGGCGTCTCCGATCGATATCGCGCACCCAGTAGGTGCCCAAGTTGCGGCCGTCACGCAACACGGTAACGCGCTCGGCGATCGTCATCACCTCATCCAGACGGTGGCTGACAAACACCGTGGCGATGCCCTGGCGCTTCAGTTCGTGAATGGTCGCAAGCAGCGCGTCGACTTCCTGGTGAGTAAGAGACGCGGTCGGCTCGTCCATGACGACCAACCGCGCCTGCTCCCCCGCGAGTGCCCGGCAGATGGCCACTAGTTGGCGCGTGGCGATGGGTAGCGTCCCGACCAGCGCGTCCAGCGGCAGCGAAACATTGAGCCGCTGCATGACCGCCTGCGCCCGTTTGCGCATCGCTTGACGGTCCGCCAGACGGACCGGCGTTTCTACCTGATGCCCGAAGGTGATGTTCTCTGCCACAGAAAGGTTAGGAAAGAGCGATAGGTCTTGGTAAATGATCTGCACCCCAAAGCGCTGAGAGGCGGCCGGTGACAAATGGGAATGCGCCTTGCCTTCCAGAACGATCTGACCTTCATCGGGCGCATAAACCCCCGACAGGATTTTGATCAAGGTGCTCTTGCCGCAGCCGTTCTCCCCCGCCAAACAGTGGATTTCGGCCGCGTGAATGGAAAAACTGACGTCGGAGAGGGCGCGCACCCCGCCGAAGCGCTTGCTAATGCCGCGCATCTCGATGAAGTGGGGCGCAGTTTGCTCGGCAGCAGATTCGCGGTTGTTGGGTACTTGAGTCATGGCAGGATCGGCGTCGCGCCCAGCGTCCGGGACGCGACGAATAAGAGTTGTAGAGAGCCTACAGCCCAAGGGAGGCGAGTTGGTCCACTGTGCTTTTATCGATCGCCAGGACTTTGATGACCCGAATGACGCGTTTCTCCGGATCGACGCTGGCCTTGCCCAGGCCGGGAATATCCATGCCGTCCACGATCGGCGTCTTATCCAGCACCATCTTTGCCACGGTGACGATCGCGGCCCCAGCCTCGATCGGGCTCCAGATGTACCCTACCTTGATGATGCCTTCCTTGACCAATTTTTTCCCCTGGCTAGGAGAACAGGCCCCCACCAGCATAATTTTATCGGCTTTGCCCTTTTCCTTGATGGCGCGGCCGGCACCGATCGGACCTTGGCTACCGAAGGTCAAAATCCCTTTCAGGTTTGGGTGGGCCAGGATCGCATCCGACGTAGTGCGATAACTGTCATCGACGCTTTCGGCTACCCCGTAACGGTCGGCAACGAGCTTCATTTTGGGGTAGTGCTCCTTTTGATAGGCGATGGCGGCGTCCGCCCATGCGTTGTGTAGCGGCACCGTTAATCCACCGACAAAGACGATGTACTCGCCTTCCTCCCCCATGTACTTGGCGAGGTCCTTCATGTGCTGCTCGCCAAATTCCTTGTTGTCGATCATTTCGATGTCCCAAAGATTACCCTTTTGATCGGGGGACTCGTGGGTGATGATGGGAATACCGGCCGTCTTGGCTCGGTCAAACACCGGTTCGAGCGCTTTGGCGTCATTCGGCACGACGGCGATCACACTGACCTTCTTAGCGATGAGGTCCTCGACCGCACGTACTTGCTGAGCTGGGTCCGACGTGGTGGGCCCGACCATGTACGCGTTCACCTGCTCTTCTTTTCCGGCTCGTTTAATGCCTTGTTCCATTGCGGTGAACCAGGGGATTCCGCCGATCTTGACCACGACGGCGATCTCGGGTTCAGCGGC
>CAZMNG010000086.1:0-9622 GCA_964567505.1 uncultured Chthoniobacterales bacterium | reverse complement strand
ACGGTCCGTTGTGGTTCTATCCGCCGCTGTCTGCGCCCAATAGCACGAAGGTCTCAGGAATCGATTCTTCTACAAATTCTAATTATAATCCGTCAGGGTCATATCTCGGCAATTAACATTTGCGTACACAAATGGTAATTACCGAGATATGACCCTGACGGTGTTTCTTTGATTCAATTAGGACACAGAGTGGGCCACATAGGTAGCGTGCCGGGCAGACGGCCGGCTCTGCGGCTTGTCCTCGGCGTTATCCAGGTACCTTAGCGCTTGGAGATCAAGGGGCTGGAATGTATGCGGTTCAGGGGTGACTGGCTCCCGCTTTTTGTAAGCGTTGCGTACGATAATCAGTGCGAGTAGTAATGCTTCCATATTTACCTTTCTCTATTGTGTCGCCACGATCAGAAGGGTGGCTCTCGGTTAGCTGTGCCTCCCCGACGGAGCGAAGAAACGTTTGTCGTGCTTAATCGATCACCCTATTTGCGGAGGGCGAGATAAATGCCGATGGCCCGTGGAGCCATAACGATTGCTGTGAGGACCAGGACGTATGCCAGGTCGTGAAGGCCTTTGAATATATCCATTATGTCTCTTTTGCCCAAGTTCAGGTTTAACATTGAGAGCCAGTGAAAGACACTCCCCTGCGGGATTTCCTTTTCTGCTTTCTCTCAGCATCCTGGATCGGTCACCCCTAATCGGAGCGCTTTCCCGAATGCCCAGAGAAATTCGACAACAACCGAGATTATAACAGCCTATCGAACAAGTCCAGGATTAATTAAGTCATCCGGGCAAATAGCGAGCGACAAATAATATGTAAGTTGTTTATAACAAGTCAATTAACATGTTATATCAAGTTTATTCCACCGCCGGGTGCGCACGGCCCGGAGAAAGTCGCCCACCCGGTTCCCGTCGATCACTGACGGTGAAGATCGCGCATTTTCGCGAGGATGTTCGGGGCGATGTATTGTGATCCTCGATGTTCCAAACCGCTTTACCAAGGCCGCTGCGCTCGGAAGTTTCTGGCCAGGCTGGTACCGGCCGGTCACGATATCGTTTTTAATGCTCTCGAGCCCTTGTTTCGGCCGAGTGACACCACAACCGATCTGCTTGAGCGTAACTGTATTTTCTGAAAGGAACATGTAAAAGAAAAATGTCGCTACAGGAAGCCGGACCCTGCGTAAAATAGGAGAACTAAATGCCAGAGCGCGCAAAGCATATCAGCAGCAGTTTTGACGCTGCACTTTATGGTCTGAAAAACGACGTATTGATGATGTCGAGCCTTACAGATCGGATCTTTCAGAGTGCGTTCGAGGCTTTGCTTAAACGCGATAGCGAGCTTTGCGACCACGTCGTTGCAGAAGACGAAGAGATCGACGTCCTTGAGAAGCAGGTCGATCAAGACGGAGTCAGTTTATTGCTTCGATTTCAACCGGTTGCCTCAGATATGAGGGAGGTCATTTCTGCAATGAAGGTCAGCACAAATCTGGAGCGGATCGCTGACCAATCCGTTACGATCGCACGAAGAGCCAAGCACCTGAGTAACAGACCGGCGGTGCGAGAACTTGCCTTCCTGGAGCCGGCTTATAGGTTAGCGGTAGCGATTTTTCGTGATAGCATGCGAGCTTTTGCAGAAGGCGATTTCGCTCTCGCACGAATGCTCAAGTCGCAGGACAGGGAGTTGGATGCCTTAACGAGTGAGCTCAGCGAGAAGCTCGTTGCGCGGGCCGCCGCAGACTCGCAATTTGTACGCAGTTACCTGGATCTTATCTTTATTGCTGTCGCCCTCGAGCGAATTGGCGATCATGCAACGAATATCGCTGAGGATTCGTTCTGGCGCGATCAAGGTGACGATATCCGGCATAGCTACAGTCAATAAAATATCTGCCACGAAAGCCCCGGTTATCTGCGTGCCATTCGGGTCACATCTCAACAAAAGTGAGAAAGGCTCTATATACGACTGTAGACGAACTATTCGACCGATTATTAAAAGTATACGCTGGTGAAACTGACGCCGCTGTCGGTTGCCATCTGCAACCGGATCCTTGCCCAAATTGGTTATGGCGTTTGGAGTGGCTGGATAGACTTACGCTGACGATGATTGATTTTTATCTGGTCAAAGAGATGTATTTTAGCCCAGCGAATTATAATAATCTGACACCCTATGCTGAAGGTAATTCAATTGCGGCGCGCTACGATGCATGGCGTCCCGGCCGGCCGGAACTTGGGAGCTATTACTCAAATCATTGGTTTCTAGAGTGGATTAGCCCGGCGACCGGAAACGCCTATCAACTGCACCTTTTAACCGCCCCTCGCGATTCCGATGTGTGGATTTATTCTAAATTTGACTTGGACATATTCCTTACTTGGGGTGCAGAGGATTTGGATGGTGAGGATTGCCACTTTGTATCGCCCGGTTTATTGCAATGGCGTGCCGTGATTGATCGCATTAGAAAGGTTGAAACCGGACCTAATATGCAGGCTAATGGAACCTGGCCTCAATAACGGAGAAGTCGTCCTCGAGGTGTGGTGATCCGCGAAGTTGGTGCACATGATCCAGGAGTTCATCCAAGAGGTTTCCCTGACGGTCGGCCAGAGCTGCCAGGTAGGCGATACAAGCATCCAGATCCCACACCGAATGTCCATCACGATAGATTTCAAAGACACCGTCGCTCACGATCAGGAGGCGCGCGCCAGCCGGGATCCGACACGACTGAGCTGGAAAATCTACACCACGAAGCACACCCATGATCAGGCCGGAGGAAGGAAGCAGGAGCGGATTCGGCCGCCCACGAACCAGCACAATGGCGGGGGGATGACCGCCGCCGGCCCAAGTCAACGTGCGGTGTACGCGGTGGTAAACGCCGTACCAAATGGTAAAGAATCTTTCGCCATGTTGTTCGCCTTGGAAAGCGTCGTTGAGTTTGGCCAGCACTCGATCGGGTTGCTTCATGTCGGCCCCGGCGAGCGCGCCCGCGCGGATCACATTGGCCACCGTCACGGACAGCAGAGCGGCATCCAGGCCGTGGCCGGTTACGTCGATGAGATAAAGCGCGAGGTGACAGTCGTCGACCCAGTGATAACCGATTGCATCGCCGCCGAGGGTGGATGCCGGGCGGTAGCGCCAATCAACCGACACCGGCCCATGCATCGGTGGCGGAATACAGTCGCGCACATACTGGATGCCGGCGGCGAACTCCGAGCGCATGCGCTCGTCGCGGAGGGTCTCGAGCAAGGCCGCCGCGTCCGTCAGATCGGGCATGGTGAGACCCTTTTCGAAGGCGCCGTAAACGTTGCTGAGCACCCTGAACGCTTCTTCGCGGCGGCCTTGTCTCTGCCAAAGCCGCGCGAGGCTCGTCGTCGCGCGCAGTTCCCACGCTTTGCTCTGCTGGCGTTGCGCTGTCTCGACGGCCCGGCGGAAGCATTCCTCCGAGGCGGTTTGATCATCCAACTCGGCCAGCAGCAATTCGCCCTTAAGTCGATGCAGTTCCGCTTCCTGAAACCGCTCATCGTTTTTCTCCACGAATTTGAATCCGTCGTTCAGCGCAACTCGCGCTTCAGCGAATCTACCCGTCTGCGTGCAGCCATCCGCCAGTATGCTCAAGTAATATGGCAGCGCCAATTCGGCGCCCGTGCCCCGGTAGGCTTCCAGCCCTTCTTGCAGCAGCCGAAGACCTTGCTCCAGTCGGCCCTGCAGCAGTAAACCCGCCGCGGCGTAGAGCGTACCCGATGCGTGCCAGAAGAGAAATCCTTGCTCCGTCGCGATCCGAATTTGCTCCTCAGCAGCCGCCTGCGCCCGCGTTCCCAGCCGGCAATTCTGGTAAAGCCAACCGGTGTGATGCAATGCATACTCAATGCTGAAAGGTTGCTTGATGGCCCGCGCGAGGTCGAGCATTTCGTCGTTGAGTTGGAGCGCCTGGTCCGGAAAACCGAGCTGCCACAGCGCCAACGCCAGATAACACCGAGTAGTGACGCCGGCATCCTCGCCCACGAGCGCCGCCCAAAACGCTGTCCGGTCGCGATCGTCGAAGTCGGCGATCGCCCGTGCGCAACAATCACGAGCCCCGGCAAAATCCCCGCGATACAGCCTTGTCAGGCCCTTTAGAAAGAGAGCCTCCATGAGGATCCCGGCATCGTTGAGCCGTTCCCCAAACGCCATTGCTTCGTCGGCCAGTTCGGTGCAGACCCGGAAATCGCCGCGCACGATATGGAATGCGAAATTTCCCCACATCATTGCGAAGAGCTGGGGCGTTTGCCCCACCCGTTCGCACAGCGCGCGGGCACGATTGAAAACCGGGCCCACTTCAGGTGCGGCATACCCGCGCGAGGCAATGTAACAGGTCCCGAGCGGCCCGAGCAGCTCCAATTCACGGGCGTCCCGCTCCGGCGATGCCTCCAGCGTTTCAAGTAGTTTCAGGCCGTCCCTAAGATGGCTGATCGCCTCGACATGGGCGAACCGGTTCCGCGATCGAAGCCCTGCGCTTAAGCAATACCCGATCGCCTTCTCGATGATCCCGGCTTCAGTGAAGTGCTGTGCGAGCAGCTCAGGCTGCGTCTCCACCAGGTGCGGAAACCGAGCTTCCATAACCTCAGCGACCCGGTGGTGGAATCGCCGGCGATCCGGCTCGTTAATTGCTCCGTGCAACGCTTCCTCGAGCAGTGCATGCTTAAAGAGATACGTGCACACTGGGGGCTGCCCTTTAACCTGGAGGATCCCGGCCGACACCAGTTTCGCCAGTTCGGCTCGGAGCGTTTGTTCGTCGATCATCACCACGGAAGCAAGCAACTCGTAGGCAAACTCGCGGCCCAGTGTGGCGGCGAACTGGGCCACCCCGCGGTTGATCGACATACGATTCAGCCGGGCCGTCACGAGTTCCTGCAGCGTTTGGGGAAGCGCTCTCGTATTCGTCCGCCGGCCGCGGGGCGAGGGCAGGCCGGGCGATGCGAACACCGCGGACTCGCGCACCAGGCGGGTGAACTCTTCGACCAGAAGCGGCACCCCACTGGTTCGTTGGTATATTTGCGCAAACAACGACTCCGGCAACGCTTCGGTCACGTCTCTTAGCATCCACTCGGCCACTTGCCGCCGCGTCAGGCGATTGAGCGCCAGGGTCGTTTGATGCGCCAGCGCCGGCCATGGGGTTTTGAATTCGGGGCGGAAGGTGAGCAGTGTGAGGATTCGGTCGTGAGGGCCCTCTCGGATGAAACTCCCGAGGAACTCCAGTGTCGACGCGTCGATCCAGTGCAGATCCTCTACGACGAACAGGACCGGCCGCTTGCTGGAGTAGGCAAGCAACCATTCGCGCAGCGCGCGAAAGGTCTCCTCACGCTCGCGGGCGGGGGTGAGGCCCGCCGCCGAATAACGTTCGTCTGGCGGCAGAAAAAGCAGCTTGGCAAATAGCGCAACGAACTCCGGTCGGCTCAGATCGTAATCCTCCAAATGCCGCGCCAATCGGTCGAAGCAAGCCGTCGGCGACGGATCGCGCCCGGCTCCGATCAAGCGCTCCAAATATTCAGAGACCGGGTGAAGCTCAGAATTCTGGAAATGTTGTGAGCAGCGCCATTCGATCACCGGAGAGCTCTCGTCGTCTGGACCGCTCCCGGATTCGGCAGCGGCTGCCAGCGAATTGTCACTCACCTGGATTCGCACATGCTGCGTTACCGTCTGCACGAGGCGCGACTTGCCTAAACCAGGCTGTCCCACCACGAGGACGACCTGGCCCATCCCGTCTTGAGCCTGCTCCCACCGGTCTTTCAACAAACTTAGTTCGGTATCACGGCCCATCAGCGGCGTGAGCGTCAACGGTGCAGGCGCTTCGAGCTCCTCTCGGTCACAGAAGCCGGACTTCGTTTGGGTCTTCCTGACACGTTCCTTCGGACCTGATCGACCCGCGTGTCTAAAAGGCTTCATGAGGTGCTCCATACTTCCGGGCTGAACCCGTAATGAAACTATGTTGCGCTGGTCTCATTGCAGTTCTCCCTGATAGCGTCAAGATAACGCTCCTATCGAATGCAGTATGAAAATTTGAAAACGCCTTCCTCATACTGCCGCGACGACACGCGCCGTGTCTAGCCAGAAATGGGCCTTTAGGGTCGCATCTATGATACCTTAAGGCAATGGCAACCAGAGGAGAAAAGTATGGGAGAAACTCACTAAACAGTGAGAGAGTCGTGTTCGCCGGAGGCTTTTAAGACGGTTCCAAAACTCGCCAGCAGAAAGCGTCACCAAATTACTTTTATTCCCGCAAAAATCATTTCTGTCGATACGCAATCCGATCAGCATCGCATCCTCGTGCGGATTTTGCTTCGAAAGTATAAAGGTTCATTCAATACCTTGAAGTTCGGGGAAAACAAACCGCTGATGGGTTCCTGTCACGACGGCCAGTTGGATCTTGTTTACTGCCGAGATCCTGGACTCAAAGAAGGACAATCGTTTCCGTTGTGGAGGATTCAGTAACTGCCCCTCTAATATGGTTGCCAATCAAAAGATTGTCGCTGCGATTAACGAGCAGATGGGCCATGAGTTTAGTGCGATGCTGCAGTATTACGCGATCGCGGCTCATTTTGGTGCGGAAGGACTGCCCGAGCTATCGGCGCATTTTCACCGGCAGGCCGAGGAGGAAAAGGAGCACGCCCTGCGTTTTATCCAGTTCATGATCGACATCGGTGCTCGCGTGAAGATTCCCGCTGTGTGCGCGCCACACGCGCACTTCGAAGTCGCCGAAGACGCGGTAAAGCTTTCGCTTGATCAGGAAGAGCAGGTCACAACCCAGGTCAATGCCCTTGTGTCGTTGGCAAAGGCTGAGTCCGATTTTACGGCCGAGAACTTTCTTCAGTGGTTCGTTAAGGAGCAGTTGGAGGAGGTCGCTTCGATGGGACAGTTGCTGCGGGTTGTTCAGCGTGCCGGCGAGGGCAATCTGATGCGGGTGGAGGAATATTTGGCTCGAGAGAAGGACAAGTTGGCTATTCTAACCGAGAAAGATTGATCGGACGACCGTGCGCGGGGTGCAGATGCTGAGGATGCTCTGATCAGACAGTCGCGGCGCAAACCTGGCTTAAGGTGTTCACCAGGAATTTACCTATGGCAAACGACAACGTCGAACTTTTAAGGTTGGGGCGCCGGATTCAGGCCGAACGGAAGACGCTCGGGTTCAGTCAAAACGGGTTTGCAAAGGACTGTGGGCTGAACAGGAGTTACTTCGGCGGGGTCGAGCGGGGTGAACGAAATCTGACCTTCGCGATCCTCTGCAAGATTTGCAACGGACTCAACTGCGATATCGCCAATTTGACCCGAGGAATTCCCCGGCAGTCTTACGCACCGCCCATCAGCCATCGTGCTTAACCAGCATTTCGATAAGAAGCATTGTCGTCCCACACGATCGGCTCCTCCCGGACTCTGCAAGACGTGTTGCGTTGCATTTGCTTATACCAGACAGTACTCGTGGTAGAGTTCGGCGATTTTCGGTAGGTAAACGAAATGGCGATGACACCTGATTTCAGCGTAGCAGGAAAACACGTTCTGGTCACCGGCGGTACCGGTGGAATTGGCGGCGCCTTCGCAAAAGCCTTTCTCGCTCACCGTGCAAACGTCATCGTTGCCGATCTGGCACCGCCGAGGGATGGGACAGACCCGCGCATTCGATACGAAAGGCTGGACGTGCGCGACGATGTCGCGGTTGAAGCGCTTGCCGCACGGGTCGAAGAGCTCGATGTGGTGATTCATTGCGCTGGGTGTATCGCTCGTTGGCAGGAGTATAGGCCGGAAGTATTCAAGGACATTGTCGACATTCATTTGGTCGGCAACCTGCGTCTAGCGAACGCGTTTCGTCCTCACTTAAAGGCAAGCAAAGGCTGCCTCATCAACATTGGCTCGATGTACTCGTATTTCGGTGCGCCGCATGCGCCGGCGTACAGCGCAGCCAAAAGCGGGGTGGTCTCGTTGACCAAGTCATTGGCGCTCTCCTTCGCTGTGGACGGCATCCGCGTAAATGCAATCGCACCGGGCTGGATCAATACGGAAATCAGCCGGGCAGGCCGGGAAAACTCAGAGTTCAACAACAAAGTCGTTGCTCGGATTCCCGGCGGAGAATGGGCGGAACCCGAGGAACTTGCCGGAACCGCGATTTTCCTCGCCTCCCCGGCATCGAAGCTGATCAACGGCGTAACAATTCCCGTGGACGGTGGCTACTCTGCCAGCTGACACGAATTCCTCACGTTGGCGAATCGTACTGGAAATCGGTCGCACCAGATGCAAGAGTTCTGCGCTACTCTAAGGGTCGACCCGGTCACGGGATTTCTGATGGCGACAAAAACATCAACCTGAGAAAAACTATGGATTACAAACCTCTGTATACCGCGGTGGCCACCGCCACTGGTGGAAGGGACGGACACGTTGAAAGTTCTGATGGCATTGTAAAGCTTGATTTGAGTGTGCCCCGTGAAATGGGTGGACCGGGCAAACCCGGTGCATCGAATCCCGAGCAATTGTTTGCTTCCGGCTACTCTGCATGTTTCGCCGGAGCGATTGGTTTTGTGGCCAACCAGCAACACATAAAGCTCAGTGGTGTCCAGGTAACGGGCCATGTCACATTCGGTAAGGTCGACGAGAAGTCCACCTACAGCGTGGGTGGGGCGACTTATCCTTTGCCAGGATTTCAACTCGCTGTCCGGCTTGAGGTCCATCTTCCGGGCGTCGACAAGGCGGAGGCAGAAAAGCTCGTCGAACAGGCACATCTAGTCTGTCCGTACTCCCGGGCGACTCGTAACAACATCGAGGTCAGTCTGGTGGTGGTCTGAGCCGAATTTCGCTCGTTGTGATCGGAAATTGATGCGTCGAAGCGCGGACCTTTGGAAGATTTTCCACGGGACCCTTTCTCGCGGACCAGAAGTATTTCGCGGAAGGCGAAGCCTTGTTCGGTAGCACCGCTTGATAGCTCGCTTTCTGGATTTCCTTCTGTTTCAGGCGCACCTTGCCTGAACGATCCGTTGAGAGTCCTACGAATAATAGCGTGATCGCGTCTTTGTCCCGGCGATCAAGAACGCCCAGCAGCGGGCCGACCTGCACCCGCAATCCAGTTTCTTCAAAAACTTCTCGTTTGACCGCCTTTACGAGCGATTCGCCGCGCTTGACCTTTCCGCCAGGAAGCGTCCAAAGCCTCAATCCCGTGGCTTGGCGGACGAGCAAGACATTGCACTCAGCATCTTCGATCCAGGCCATAACAGAAACTTCTTTGGTCGGACGCAGTCTGGGCGCTCTTGGAGATACTTTGGGCATTCTTCCGGATATTCCATGAAGTGGCACCAACGCAAGTCTGATGATGACTGCGCCCCGGCACCTCGAAAGCGGATCAGTGTCGTTATAATACCTGGAAGAAAATGTTTCATATTTCATATTTGCGAACCGTATCGAGGCGCGTAATGCTGCCGCGATTAATCTACACCAATCATTCTTTGCATCCGTTCCCAGCTGCATTGGCTGCAATTTTTTTCGGCAACAATAAAAATTTTACCTTGTTGATCACCGCAGATAAAGTCTATCATTCGAATATAGATTTTATGAAAAATTGTTTTCGGAAGTATCGCACATCTCAGCTTTCAGCAGGCCCGTATCGGAATTAACGTCATCAATAGA
>CAZMNG010000085.1:0-9732 GCA_964567505.1 uncultured Chthoniobacterales bacterium | reverse complement strand
CTACTCTTTTTGAAACGCAACAATTTAGGTAGTTGCGCCCTAGGGAAGTTATCCCTGCTTTTTGATACCTTTTTGGCTTCGTTTGGTGGCGTGGGTGCGCAGGACCGAAGTGGAGCGTCGCGACAGGCTTATTAAGCAATTGGAAGGCGTAATAAGTGAACAAGCAAAGAACTTCGAACACCCGTTGTGCTATCCGCCGATTTTTGCCGAGGCCATGAAGAAAAGCGGGAACTACACCGACGAGCAAATTGCCAAAGCGACGATCTTAGAAGAGATCCGATTCACCTACCCTGGCACAGACAAGCACCAGCGGCTCATGCATCTGGATAAGTTCATCGGTAGGACCCTGCTAATAGAAAAGGACAGCATCATGGCCGCAGTCCAGAGCGAAAAGCGCCTCAGAGAGTGCGAAAAGGCGATGGCTGAGAGGGATAAGTACATTGCGCATCTGCAAACATCGCTAGCAGACTTTGGTGGGCAAAACCCAGGCGCTCTGCGGGTCCTGGACTCGCCAAGCGATGCCTTGGTACCTGAGTTATTAAACAAGCCAACAAACATCATTTAGACCTGTTTCCATCTGGTCTGCTAGCAAGTGCTAACAGACCAGGCGAGATGCAAGATTGGATCGGGTAAAGTCGGCAGCGTCTCGGAAGTACTCCCGTTCGATCTAGACAACTTCAGTATCGCGTTCCTTGGCTTGGGTGACTTCACGGGAAGGTCATGCGCCAACGGCGCCGTGCAATTCCTCAATCTTCCGCCCGCGTCGTCGCGCGAGTTGTCAGACGGTGTTCTGGTTAATGATTAGTGGGCGCGCAATTTCACGCAACGGGATGCCGCTGTTTGCCAACTCGTAGACAACGCTCCAATCGACTTTCTTGAATTGTCCTGCCCCAGGCCAGAGACCGAATGTTTATTCTCATGTGCTCTGAGCCTGCGCTGATCGGGTCGCTGAGCCGCTCTTCTTCGACCTTCTGCGCCGTGAGCGCTTAGTCTCCGGCGTCGGCAGTGAATTTAGCCAGCGTCTTGGCACTGGATTGTATAGCGTTTCCGCTCGCTGGTCCGCCAAATGTTGCGCCTTCGCCGCGTTTTGGGCGGCGAACTCCGTAGGAGACGTCATCGATATCTGCCCGGTTGTTTGCTGTGTCTTCTTCGCTCTCCAAAATCTTGCCATAGCCAACTTGTACTGATCGGCTGAATCCGTTCCTGAATTAAGCTCACGATTCGCTGCACGAAGAAGCTTACGGCAAACCTCCGACATCCAAAAAAGGCGGTTTCACTTCAGGTTCGCCAGACGGACCGCCAGATTGCGCAGGGAAGCCGCCTGGCGTTTCCACGCTTCGGCAAGTTCCGGTACCGGAGTGACGTTCATCCCGGAGCGAACAAACTCCTCTGCGAGACGGCAACCGCCTGGCAAAAGAAGCTTCGCTTCCTCGGCCGCCAATTCCATTGTGTAGGTTTTGGGTGTTTTCCTTTCAGTCATTTGTTCCGTGTTTTGCAGCGTCGACGTTCTCAGTAAAAGCGTTTTCTTCGCAAACAATGGGAATTCCTCGCATGAGGCAAAAGAATAAGGATTTTTGCGAGAGTGGGGTAGCGTGTCACGCGACGCCTTGTTTTTGACCGTCCCCGGTCGGTGGGGGGGACGGTTGCGCATGACATATCGGTTTCCTTGCGCTGCCGAGAAAAAAGGTGCGGTGCGCAATGCGAGCGATTTTCGCGTAGGCGCTCGGAGCGAATTCGTCCACTTGTACACGCACAGGAGAGCCCAGTCACCCTTCTCCCCTGAACAGGTGAGACGTCTCAAAAGCGGTCTAAACTGGCCTACTGGAACCCGGTAGGAGGCAAAGTTTAGGCAAAGCAGTCAAGCGATCCGCGCATTTCCAGAAAAAACAGAATCCTTGCGAATCCTTTACCAGAGCCGATTGACTGCCTCTGAGCCAACGATGGGAGTCGAACCCATGACCTGCCGATTACGAATCGGCTGAAGCCTCCTACGTAAGTGCCTCTCTCCTAGGCATATAGCGGCATAGGGTGACACAGAATGGCACAGAATTGCCCGTTTTAGTGTGACTATTTGTGACTGACACGGTTCTGGTGTATGATCCCTCCCATGCCTCGAATCTCGAAACTCAAGCCAACTGAAGTGCAATCTCGGAAGCGCCGCGGCCTGGCGGCCTGGTGCGTGAACGTCCCCGAGGAGTTATCCGACACCGGCACCCGCAGGCAGTTGTTCTTCAGTACGAAAAGGGACGCTGAGGCCGAGTGCGAGAGGCTTAAGGCGCGCAAAGACAATTTCGGCCTTTCGCTGTCGGCCATGACGCCGGTTCGCATCGCGGAAGCCTCCGAGGCCTACAAGCTTTTGGACGAGCGCCACGCGGTCGATCCGCTGGTTGTGATCGTGCGTCAGTACCTCGCCCAGACGGACCGCCGCGGCCAAAGCGTCACGTTGGACGCCTTGTTCGACGAGTATGTGGCGGAGCGATCTCACCGCGCCGAAAAATATCTTGCCGAGATTAACAAGGCCCGTAAGCCTCTCGAGGCCCTGAAGGACCGTCTGGTATGCGATTTGGCACCGACCGATCTGCAAAAAGCCCTTTCTGCGATTTCGGCCGGTAATCGAAATGCGGTGATGCGGTATCTGCGCGCGATGTTTAATCATGGCGTCAAGCGCGGCTATCTGGCCGCGAATCCGATTGCCAAGATGGACTTCGCGCACCGGCAGCGTAAAGAAGTGGAGACGATCGAGCATACAATTGTCTACAGGATGCTGAAACACGCTCTCGACCAAGACTTGGAGCTTTTGCCGTTTCTCGTGCTCGGGTTCTTCTGCGGCATTCGCCCGGATGGCGAGCTCCAAAAACTCCTCTGGCCTGACTTAGAGCTGAACGACAAACTCGTCACGATCCGCTCAGAAGTTTCCAAGACCAAACGGAAGCGTTTTGTGGATCTTTCACCGAACGCGATCGCGTGGTTGCGCACATATCGGCTGTCGGGAGGTTCGACGGAGGGCAAGATTGTCCCTTTCTCCTCAATCACGCTTCGGAGGAAGCGGCGTACCAACTGGCGTGCGGCTGCCGGCGAGGAGTGCGCATGGATCCAACAAGGTATGCGCCACACGTTTTGCTCAAACTGGCTGGCGAAGCACGAAGATATTAACCGGCTTGTCTTGCTGTCAGGACACGCTGACGTCGATACGATGTGGCGGCACTACCACAGAGGCGTAAAGAAGGCCAACGCCGCGAAGTTCTGGGCGATCCAGCCACCGAAGGAGACCGCTCGGCCAAGGAATGTGATCAGCATAGCTGCGTAGGAACCTTCGATGCTCTTCCTGATCCTCATCCCTTTCACGCTCATCCTGCTCGCCATCTGCTTCTTCTGCTTTGCGGCCAACGCATTGCTCGAGCTGCTGGAGGCAGCGGCCGCGGCCGTCATCCTGGCGTTCACGCGACCCCGGGTCGGGATCCCGCTCATCGTCGGGCTTGTCGCCCTGGTGGCGATTGTGGCAAATTTGTGGAAATGAGCGAAACGAATGCCCAAATATCATAGATCCATTCCTCTGGCTCCCGGCAGAATCACTCCGGGAGAAATTTTGGAAAAAGAATTCCTGGAGCCTATGGGCATCAGCCACCATGAATTGGCCAAGCGCATGGAGGTCCCGCGGATGCGGATATCTCAGATTGTAAGAGGCCAGCGTGCAATTACGGCCGAAACCGCAATCAGCCTTTCCAGAGTATTTGGCACAACGACGCAATTCTGGATGAATCTACAGACGGCGCATGATCTGGCGAAAGAGGCATTGCGCTGCGCCCCGCTGGCCCGTGAGTTCAAAAGAAGAGGCACCATATCGTGAGGACAACTAGGAAAGCGAAAACCGCCGAAGAATTCGATCGGCGATTTGATGCGGGTGAGGATATTTTTGATATTGCCACCCCCGCAGAAATGTCCCGTGAAGGCTTGGCAATCAAACGAGTCAACTTGGATCTGCCAAATGGCGTTATTGAGGGGCCCTCTGTTACCGATCCCGCGGCCGCCCCAACGGAAATGGATCTGAAGCAGAAAAAGTCCGCCAGTGCTTCGCCGAGTTAACGCAGCTCGAACAATACGTTACAATCTTCGTATTTGTCCCGCGCCAAAGACTCTGTCTGTTGTGGACCCTATATGCGGCCAGTTGCGAAAATCTATTCCACGACATTGGAGCGCGTGTTTGGAGACGAGCTCACGGCCGAGATACTCGATCTCGCCAGGGAACGGCTACTCGACGGGCGCAATCTTGCGCCGCGGGGCTGCGATCGACGGAAGGCGAAGCTTGCGCTGCTTCTAGTCCGCGAAATCAATCCATTAGAAACTCTTTATCAGGACGAGGCCGCTCTTATCTATGGCCTACACTGCGACACTGTTGCGAAGCGACAAACCGCCCGAGAGCTGGTTTTGCGAGCCAACGTCGGGAAGTAATTTGCCGTTTTCGCGAGCGGTGACGGGATTGTGTCTTTTGGCGCTTGGTTAAACCTAACCACCGGAGGGATGAACGATTTGTTCACCCCTGTTGCAGTGAGCCCCATGTCATCACCGCGGGCCCTCAATCAAACGCGCCTATAAACGATTCTGGAGCGTGTTGGTCTCGCCATTAACCCTACTTTCCCGCCCTCTCGCCCCGAATTCGCTCATAGCGCTCCGAATGCAGGCGGCTCAAGTTTTGGCGGAAGTCGACAGACCGCGTCACGCCCACCCAGGTCTGTTGGGTGGTCTCCATCGTATCACGCAAACGCCGCGGCGCTCATCCGGTCATCGGTCCGCCGCAATATCTGGGGCATCGCGTCTTCAATCTCCAATCGGATCCGGCGGGCCAGTTTGTTTTCGTCCAGTCCGGCGCCGGATACGTTGACGTTAAGTGTGATGGCATGCCCTACGGATCCTCCGAATCCGGCACGAGCCAGAATGTCGGCGGTCCGGACACGGTTACTAAGGGGCAGAACTGCTTCCGGGCCAGATTCGCCGATAATCGCGCGGTGGCGCCGGGTAAAGATTCCTCCGAGCGCATGCGGCCGGTCGCCTTGGCTGGCCGGAGCGTGCGGAATCTGGATCGCATAGAGCTGGTTCCGAATTGCATCCAGGCTCTGGGCCGCGGTCAGGGCCGAATCGCGAACTTTGTCGAGACCAGACGACGCATCCTTTGTGGCTTTTTCGCTCTCGTCCAAAGCCTTGATCTGCTCATCGTATTTCGATTTCAGATCCGCCAGTTGCTGTTTGTACGCCTTGATATCAGCATCGCTCTGGTTTGTTGCGCTGAATCTGCTGCTTGCCTCCTGCTCGTCCGCCGAAAGTTTATTGGTCAAGTCTGCCCTCTGGCTGGCTATGTCAGCCCGTTTGTTAAGGACCGGATCTTTAGACGTCGTGGCGAGCAGAAGCTTCACCGAACCGACTGCGGTCGCTGCCATAGCGGCAACCGGCCCTAAAGCCGCCAGCAAGCCGGCACCTGCTCCAGTTGCTCCGGCACCCACCGCTGCCTCACCGCCAGCGGCTGCTTCCTCCGCTCCCGCTAGTCCCAAGAAAGCGTTCTTGAGATCGATAACAGCGCCCGCCAGCGTGCGGATAGACGTAATGGTTGCGGCCGATATTTCAACCACCTTGAGTCCGACCCATGCGAGCACAGCATCTCTGATGGCGGCTGCGATCAAGGTGAAATGATCGTGCACCCATTCAAGCGTGTTGTTCAACTTGTCCCATCCAGCCGCCACCGTGTCGGCAAACGATCTCGTGCCCTTGATGCCGAAAGCTGTTGCGATGTCGCTCCCTATCTCGCTGATGATTTTCCCAGTCTCGGAGAATCGACCTGTGCGCGACAGAAGGTCGTAGGTATCTCCGATATTTTTGCCTAACGCCTCCGAGGTCGTGACGGCGTTGTCGAAGAAATGCGACAGCTTGTCGACGTCTACATCGCCCAGGATCCGGCTTATCAGCGGAGTCGTGACCTTGTCCTCGATTTCTCCGACCTTATCTAAGATGATTTTCCAGCGCGCCAGGAGTCTCCACTGTTCGCCGGCCGGTCCCTCCATCTGAGCTTTCGCATGACCAAATAACGCTCCGCCCGGACCTGTCACTTTGTCGAGAATTTGGAGCAGAACGTTGGAATCAATCGTCGCTCCTCGCTGCGACATTTGCTTCCTGAACTGCGCCACACTCTCGTTTTTGAGTTTGGCAATCTCGCTATACCATGCGACCTGCGGCAGATCGGCGGCCAGCTCGTTAAGATGCCGCCCCTCGATCCGGCCCTCAGAGAACATTTTCGACATGGCCATCATGCCGAGTTTCGATTGCTCCGGCGTACCGCCCAAATCAGCGAACTCGCTCAGGAATTTATGCACATCGGCAACGCCTGAGAACTTGCCGCTGTTCAGTGCCATCTGGGCAGACTCGAATGCAGTGCTGTAATCGATCTTCGCCTCATCGGACGAGAACCGGAGCAGCATGTCATTGAAGGCGCCGACCTGGCTGCCGAGCTGTTTATTCTGCAAGACAGTGTCGAGCAGCATCCGGCTCTGTTCTCGCTCGGCGTGCGTGCTCCAGCCTTCCTTCAGGACATCGGCCGTGGCGAACGCACCGCCAACAGCTCCGATTGCGGCGCCGATGCCGGTAACTTCGCCAAGCCCATGAAGCAGTTTGTGAACCGGCTCCAGTTGCTGGTGAAGCGGTTCGAATGCGTTCTTGATCTTGCCCGCTGCGTCTGACCAGTGCTGTCCGAATTGCCGTGCGGCTCCAAGGGAAGAGCGCGATTCGCCGCTAAGCTTGCGGAGGCCGTCGAGGGATTTCTGGGACGCTTTGTCGGTCGCGCCAGAAGCTTGGTCGAGCTGCTTGAAGAGCGTTTTGGCGTCGCGAGCTGCGCCGATGAGGCTCTTATCGAGTTTACCACTAAGCTCGAAAATCGCTGAATATAGCTGTTTCGTATCGTCCGGCATCGCGATTATCCAACCTTTTTCATCTGTGTTTTGGCCGTTGCCTCATCCCCGGCCTCGGCTTCCCGGCGGATGAATCCGGCCTTCAGCGTGAATTCCAGGAAGCTAACGGGAAACCTTTTCGCTAGATGTTCGTCGAACTCGAACCCACGCTGGACGTGCCGATAGATCGGGTGGTCGAGGTAAAGACTTGGCGATTGCACGACGAACTTCATTGCAGCTTCTTCCCAAGGCTCCGCACGAAATCGATCTGCGTGTCTTCGTCGTAACTAATCTTCGGGTTTCCGGATTCGGACGTCCGCTTCGCAGCGTCAAATTCTTCCTGCCCCGGGTTCGGCTTCTCGTCCTCCTCAACGACTCTCGAAGGAGGGGTTCGAACGTTGAGGATCTTTCTCAAGAGTTGCACGTCAGGATCATCGCTGAATTTCGAGGAGGCGTCCGACGCGGGTCGGATTCCAAGCAGCCGCTCCCCGCGCTCTTTGGCCAGGTGAACGAGCTGCTTCTCTTCCCGCTCCAGCTCGAGGACCTCGTCCCACACATCCATAAGGCCGAATCCACGATCGCGAGCACCCTGAAGCACCCGGCGACCTTCGGCGCTCTGTACGTGAGGGATTAGCGAATTAATCATCTTGATTCGCTCGGCCTCTTTCTTCCGCAATTCCTCCTGAGACGGGACGCGAGGCGCGGGCGCGGCCGACGCAGGAGCGGAACGGACCGCATTGCTGGGCCACCGGACGCCGTTCGCCACAACGAAAGCCTGATTGCCGACCGATGTCTTTTTGACGGCGGCGCGACCCTGCACTTCGTGCACGAAACCCGCTTCCAACGCATCGCTGGCTGTCATCCAGGTCTCGGCCTGCATCATGTCTCGGATTCGTTTCTCCGGAAGTCCGGTCGCCTCCGCGTAGAGATCGACAATCGACTGATCGAACTTCTCCAGAATTTCAGCGGACTTCTCGTGCTCTTCGGCGTTGCCGACAGTCAGCATTGAGGCAGGGTGGATCATTAGCACCGAGCCCGTGCGGGCTATGCGTCGGTCTCCCGCCATCGCGATGACGGACGCGGCGGACGCGGCCAGACCGTCGATGACGGTCTCAACTTCGGCCTGGTGCCGGGTCAGCATATTGTAGATCGTCACACCTACGGTCGAATCGCCTCCTGGCGAATTGATGAAAAGCCGAATCCTCCCGACCCTTCCAGCTTTCGAGAGCGCCTGGGCAATGTCGTGCGCGTCTATTCCGCCGCCCGACCAATCTTTTCCCACAACGTCGTAAAACAGGATTTCGGCGGTGTCGTTAGGTTCGCCTTGCTGCGGTCCTTCTGGATCATCCGTGCCGGTCTCGCCGGTTTCTTCGTCGGTCCTGCCGTTGTCCTTTTTCAACAGGATAGATTTGGCGTCCGGGTAGCGCTTATTCGTCACAAACACCGCGAAGCCGATATTGGCGCCGGTGTCGTGCTGCGGCCGAAGCTGATTAACAATGGTTCTGAACATAAGTTTTAGAATGGCGCGCCTGGCACGACGCTGGCTTCGAGCTGGATTTCGGTTCCAGTCAGGATGGTTCCTGCAGGCGGTATGGTGGTTCCCGAGGCCGCCAGAAGCTTGTCCTGCAGCACGCTTCCGCCGGTCATAATCGTCGCAGGCTGTACGCCCTGGCTCGTATCCATGCTCTCGAACAGCACGCCAACAGGTGTTTGGCTTCCGTCCGCGGCGGTCGAGTTCCACAGCACGTAGTAACCGCTGTTCGTGCCGCTGGAGGCTAGGCCGACGATAGAGCCAATCGGAAGCAGATAGGCGTTGTTGGCGTCAAGGCTAACGTCCTGATTTTGCTGAATCTTACCGGTAACGAATCGCAGCGCGTAAGGGTTTGCGCCAAGAATTTCCCGGGTGGGATAGAGCGGGACACTCTGATGATAGTTTGAAAGCGTGATGGCCGACATAGTGTGATCTTATCAGGTTAACCTCATTAACTACAGAACATTTCGAAAATTAAGCTCTCCATTCTGATTCGAACAGTTCGCGGTTCGATCTCCGGGTTGCTTTGTGCGCGCATCAACGAGAGATAGTTCGCCGATGACCTGGAGATTCCTTGCCCAGACAACGACGGCGGCCGCGGGGGAAACGCCCTCGCCTTTGATACTGAGGCCTTCAGCGGTCCAGGTCCCGGGCGCTTCCGATCTTAATTCGATGCTGAAGTTTTGCATACAAGCTTGTGCTTCTAGACCTGAATATGGACGAGCTCGGCCACGTACTTGACCTTCGCGACCCAGGAGGAGACAGCGTCCGACGGCCGGTCGCCTATCGCCTCGATGTCGAGCCCACGGGCAACCCATCTGTCCTCGTCGCGCGTAACCTGAATTATGAATGTTGTCATTTCCAGTCATCCATTCTCGCCAAAGCGGCCACGCTGTTGGCTACCTCTGGAAGCGCAGCGTATTGCTCGGCTTCCTCTCGTGTCCTGAACACTTCCGTGCAAGACGTCGTCTATTCGCAGCTTGAATTCCTCTCTGCCGCGGCCGCTTATAGGTGAAATGTCGATAGTCATAACCGTTCTTTTACAGGTTTGGAATCTTGAATCTGCCGACACGTCGGAATCCGGGCTTCAAATGCGGCTGAAGTGGCCCAGGTGGTTGTGTTGGTGCCGTTGGCGCCGGTTTCGACGCCTCCTGGGGCGGCCTGAAATCCGGGTGCATCTCGAGCCCTCGCGCCGGGAGTGCGCCTTTCCGAATCTGAATGACCGGCCGCTTCTCGCCGGACGCGAGTTTCTCGAGCGCCGGCCGGCCGCCG
>CAZMNG010000084.1:0-9789 GCA_964567505.1 uncultured Chthoniobacterales bacterium | reverse complement strand
GATACGTAAAGAACAAGAGAATCATCAGCAGCATGACCTCCAGTGAAATAATCGATCTTAGCCTGGCAGCTCTGACAGGCGTCATCCTGGGTATCGTATTCTTCGGCGTGCTTTGGTGCACGGTTTATTACGGTATTCGGAGCAAGCGGCCGGCCCTGCTGTTTTCCATCAGTTTTCTCGGCAGGACGCTCTTTGTGCTGAGTGGATTTTATCTCGCCGGGGCCGGTCATTGGGAGCGGCTCGTCGTGTGTCTGCTAGGATTTCTCGCCGGACGTGCTCTGATCAGTTGCTTGTTGCCTGCAAATACAAAAAACGGAAAGGCAGCCAATGCACTTGACCCCAGATGAAGTTGTTCTGTGGCAAAACGGCTTTTGCAAACTCAACAGCACGATTGTTACGACGTGGGGATTAATTCTATTCCTGGCGATAGGCTCTTGGCTGATTACTCGACGACTTTCCACTGATATAAAGATTTCCCGGTGGCAAAACTTACTGGAGATTATTGTGGCAGGGATCAGAAAGCAGATTCAGGAAGTGGGTCTGGAGCGACCGGAAAATTACCTCGGCTTTCTTGGGACTCTATTCCTCTTCATCGGCCTTTCCAACCTCTGCACGATCTTTCCATTTTACGAACCGCCAACCGGTTCGCTCTCGACCACTGCTGCATTGGCTCTCTCGGTCTTCTTGGCAGTTCCGGTTTACGGCATCCTCGAAACCGGACTCCGAGGCTATTTGAAAACCTACCTCGAACCGACGATTCTCATGCTGCCATTCAATATTATCGCCGAACTCACTCGAACGTTAGCGCTGGCAGTCCGGTTGTTTGGCAATATAATGAGCGGGGCGATGATCGTCGGAATCCTGTTGAGTATTACGCCCCTCCTCTTTCCTATCTTCATGACCCTGCTCGGACTGTTAACCGGCATGGTACAGGCTTACATATTCAGCATCTTAGCGACCGTTTACATCGCCGCCGCGACCCGAACCTCTCAGGAACAAACCGCCTAATATTTGACTCACCATTATATGGATAATACCACGATAATCGCTATAATCTCGATCGGCATCGCCGGTCTCACCACTGCGGTTGGATGCATCGGACCTGCTTTCGGAGAGGGACGGGCCGTCGCAGCTGCTTTAACTTCGTTGGCTCAACAGCCCGATGCATCTACGGTCATCACGCGGACCCTGTTTGTTGGGTTAGCCATGATCGAATCCCTGGCCATTTATTGCTTCGTGATCTCGATGATTCTGCTATTTGCTAATCCATTCTGGAATCATTTTATCGCCAAAGCAGGCGGAGGTTAGTCGATGTTAATCGATTGGTTCACCGTTTTAGCACAAGCCATCAACTTTCTTGTGTTAGTCTGGCTGCTGAAGCGTTTTCTGTTCAAACCTGTCGTTATGGCTATGGATGCACGGGAGCAAAGGGTTGCTGCCGAGCTACGGAACGCGGCGGTGCAACAAACAGAGGCTAAAGCGCAATCCGAAAAATTCCGGATGGCTCAGGCAGAGTTCGAACAAAAGAAACAAACGCTGCTCCATCAAGCCGAAGTCGATGCCGAATCCCTTCGTCAACGACTGAGCGAAGAAGCCAGACAAGAGATTGAGACGTTGCGCAGAAAGTGGCGGGACGCGCTCGGGGAGGAGCAGATTGCGTTGGGACTCGAGTTGTCAGACCGCGTGCAACGAGAGGTGTTTTCGATCGCTCGACAGGTATTGCGCGACCTGGCCGGAGCAGAACTTGAACGACAGATCGTGACGAGATTTGTCGGACGGTTGCGAACGTTGGACGACGGCGAAAAGGATAATTTGATAGAGCTGCTTCTCAAGCAGGATCAGCCGGCAGTGATCCGAAGTGCATTTGCTTTGCCAACTGCTTTTCGCACCGAGATCGAAGGTGCGGTCGCCGGGCTGCAACCCGGGTTGAACCCGCAACGCATTCAGTACGAGATAGCGACTGATCTACTGGGGGGTATAGAACTTGCCACCGATGGTCGCAAGATTTCCTGGAGCATCGCAGGCTATCTGACCGCGCTGGAGCAAGCCGTGCGTCGGATCGCGGACCAAGGAACAGTTTCTGATGAACGTGCAAAATAATGGGTTAATCTCTGCCTTCGAGAGTACGCTTGGGAACCTGGACCGGGTACGAGAGAAATTTGGCCCGGACTTTGGTGTCCAGGAGTTTGGCAGGGTGAAGACTGTTTCTGCCGGCGTAGCAACGGTCTCCGGATTGCCGACGGTTGGTTACCAGGAGTTAGTTGAGTTTCCCGATAATCTCTATGGGCTCGCATTCAACCTCGACCAGGAAGAGGTCGGAATTGTACTTTTAGGCCCTTGCAACCAGGTGAGCGCCGGAGCTGAAGTTAGGCGCACCGGCCGGGTTATGGACGTGCCGGTGGGGAACGGCATCATCGGTCGGGTAATCGATCCGCTTGGGCGGGTTTTGGACGACAAAGGCGCCGTGGTGTTTAGCCGGCGTTCTCCGATCGAACGGACCGCGCCAAGGATCATGGACCGCTTGCCGGTCACGGTGCCCCTGCAGACCGGTATCAAGGTTATCGATGCTCTGGTACCGATTGGGCGCGGCCAGCGCGAGCTAATTCTAGGCGACCGACAAACCGGAAAAACCGCGATCGCAGTTGATACCATTATTAATCAACGAGCGGCCGATGTGATCTGTGTCTATTGTACGATCGGTCAACGCGCTTCTTCAGTGGCTAAAGTGATTGCCGAACTCAGGCAGGTTGGCGCCATGGACCACACCGTCGTTATTGTCACGGAAGGAAACGATGCGCCCGGTTTAAAATATATCGCGCCGTACGCAGCGACGGCAGTGGCAGAATACTTCATGGAGCAGGGCCACGACGCGCTCATTGTCTACGATGACCTCACCCAGCACGCGCGCGCCTACCGTGAGCTCTCATTGCTATTACGACGTCCACCGGGCCGGGAAGCGTTTCCTGGGGATATTTTTTATATTCATTCCCGGCTCTTGGAACGGGCTACCCACTTGGGTGAACATCTGGGCGGAGGCTCGCTGACCGCTTTGCCGATCGTTGAGACCGAGGCACAGAACCTTGCGGCCTATCTCCCGACCAATCTCATTTCCATTACCGATGGCCAACTGTACCTTTCACCCAATCTTTTTGAGCTCGGTGTTCTGCCGGCGATCGATGTCGCCAAGTCGGTCTCTCGCGTTGGAGGAAAAGCGCAACTGCCGGCCTATCGTGAAGTCACAGGTGCGCTCAAGCTCGGTTACGCCCAGTTCGAAGAACTTGAAACGTTCGCTCGCTTTGGCACCCGGCTGGATGATCAGACCAGAAAAAGCATTGAGCATGGGCAGCGAATCCGTGAGTGTCTGAAGCAACCGCAGTTTCAGTCGGTCACCGTCCCCCAGCAGATTGCGGTACTGCTTACTCTGACAGCAGGAATTTTCGATGAAGTGCCGCTTGAACGCATGTCGGATGCCGAACAAGCAGTTCGCGAGGCCGCTTCGACGATTTCGCCTGTGATATTCCAGCGCGTTTTCTCTTCTGATATTTTGCAACCAGTCGATCGTGAACAGATTTTGCAGACGGCAAAGGAGGCGGTGGCAAATTTCCGGCGTGATTCATGAGCGACTCAACGGAAGATTTGAGAAGGAAAATCGACAGTGCTCGAGAGCTTGGCTCCGTAGTGAGAACGATGAAAGCTCTCGCGGCCGCCAGTATTCTCCAATACGAGAGGGCGGTCGGTTCGCTCTCCGACTACTATCACGCAATCGAACTCGGTTTATACGTCTGTTTCAGCGGATCGGTCTCGCCACAAACCGTGCCAGGGGGCGCGCGTTCTTCTACTGAGCCACTGACCACGGCCGTCGTGTTCGGTTCGGACCAGGGGCTGGTTGGGCAATTCAATGACCAATTGGCCAGATTTGTCCTGAAAGAACTGGATCAAGTTGCGGGCAACAAAGTCTGCTGGGCGGTTGGGGAACGAATTGCGGCCAGTCTGGCGGATGTGGGGTTGCCGGCTAACCGCGTCTACTCGGTCCCTAATTCAGTAACTTCTATCACCCCGCTCGTTAGCCAAATTTTGATTGAACAGGAGAGGACGCCTGTGAAAGGCGATGTCTCGGTCTTTCACAACCGGCTGGTTCGTAGCAGTTACGAACCGGTGAAGCGGCGCTTGTTGCCACTCGCCGCGAAATGGTACTGGGAATTTAGTCGGATCAAGTGGCCGACTAAAATGTTACCTGAGACTTTGGGCTCTGGCGAACCGGTTATTCTGGCATTGACCCGAGAGTATCTCTTTGTGTCGCTGTTCAAAGCCTGCGCCGAATCATTGGCCAGTGAGAACTCTTGCCGGCTGGCCGCTATGCAAAGAGCCCAGAGAAATATCGACGAACTTCTTGGCCAGCTCCAAATGGCTTTCAATCAAAAACGCCAGACTGCCATTGATGAAGAACTATTCGACGTCATTTCTGGATTCGAGGTTCTCGCGACTCAGCCCAACCGATAATTGGCAGCACGAGCAGCATGGTCAAAATCTGTGTGTCGCTGGGTAAGCGAAGGGCAGCGGAGCGGTTTTAGCGGTTTAAATTTCAAAAAAAGAAGCGCTACGGTTCTCTTTATTTGCTTCAATCAACAACGAGACACCGATGAAGATCGCCAAGCCCCCTCTTCCCTCACCAGACAAGCGCTGGAAAATTGTCGACGCAAAGATGCGTCGCCTCGGCTATAGCCCGCACGCCCTCATCGAAACACTCCACACCGTTCAGGAATCATTCGGCTATCTGGACGAAGTCGCCCTTTCTTTTTTGGCGGGAGCACTCCATGTGCCGCCAAGCAAGGTTTATGGTGTAGCGACTTTTTACAATTTTTTTAATCTGAAACCGCAGGGGGCACATACCTGCGTCGTCTGCCTGGGGACGGCTTGCTACGTAAAAGGCGCCGACAAGGTATTGGCGGCTGTCGAAAATCTCAGCGGTATCAAGTCGGGTGAAACGACTGCAGACGACCAACTCTCGTTGTTGACGGCGCGCTGCATCGGCGCGTGTGGCATTGCGCCGGCGGTCGTCTACGACGGCGTTGTGGCAGGTCACCAGACCCCGGATGCAGCGGTTACAAAACTCAAAGGAGTCCTCGCTCATGCTTCTTGAAGAATTGCACGCCGTGGTCGAGAACGTGAAGGCGGCTCGAAAAGAGGTCTGCGTTCGTTGCTGTATGGCTTTGGGCTGCGTGTCATCGAGATCGGCGGAGATCAAAGATGTGATGCAGCGGGCGGTTGACGAGAAGAATCTGGCTGATCGGGTAGAGGTACGGCGGGTGGGTTGCATGGGTTTATGTGGACAGGGGCCGATGGTATCCGTAGAACCACAGGCACTGCTCTACGAGCACGTGACGGTCGAAAGCGCTCCTTCGATTATTGACGCTCTAGCCGGGGGCACGGCGGTGGCAGAACTCGGTGATGCAAAACGGCCTTTCTTCGTCCGCCAATTAATGGTGGTGTGCGCGAATAATGGGCGGATCGACCCTGAAAGAATTGAAGACTATCTCGAGACAGGGGGCTATCAGACGTTGCATCGCGTGCTGCATGAAATGCAGCCGGCTCAGGTGGTTGAGACTGTTCTAAGAAGTGGACTTCGCGGACGGGGCGGCGCTGGTTATCCCACCGGGCTTAAATGGGGCACCGTCGCCAAATCTGCCGGCGCCCATAAGTTTGTGATCTGCAACGGCGACGAAGGTGACCCCGGTGCCTATATGGATCGGAGTGTCCTGGAGAGCGATCCACATCGCGTCCTCGAAGGGATGGCGATCGCCGGTTATGCGGTCGGAGCAGACCAGGCATTTATCTACGTGCGCGCCGAATATCCGCTTGCCGTCAGCCGTCTTCAGATCGCTATTCGCCAAGCCAAACAACATGGTTTGCTTGGTACCGGCATTTTCGAGTCGACCTTTAATTTCAACGTCGACATCCGCATCGGAGCCGGCGCATTCGTGTGTGGTGAGGAGACGGCACTCATGGCGTCGATCGAAGGCAGCCGAGGTCAACCACATCCACGGCCACCGTTTCCGGCCGAGCGCGGGCTCTGGGGCTATCCCACGCTAATCAACAATGTGGAAACGTTTGCTAATGTCGTGCCGATCCTGGATCGCGGCCCGGACTGGTATGCCAGTCTTGGCACAGAAAAGAGCAAGGGTACAAAGGTATTTTCGCTGACGGGCAAGATTCGCAACAGCGGGCTCATCGAAGTACCGATGGGTATCACCATCCGAGAGATTATCGAAGACATGGGCGGTGGTGCTCCGGACGGCGCCACAGTGAAGGCGATCCAGACCGGTGGCCCTTCCGGCGGCTGCATTCCAGCAGCCTATTTCGATACGCCGGTTGATTATGAGTCATTAGTAAGCCTTGGGTCGATCATGGGCTCAGGGGGGCTGGTTGTAATCGATGACCAGACTAACATGGTCGATGTCGCTCGCTTCTATATGCAGTTTTGCATGGAAGAGTCCTGCGGCAAGTGCATCCCGTGCCGTGCCGGAACCGTCGAAATGCACAAACTGCTGACCAAAATCGTGGAACGGCGCGCAACGTTGAAAGATCTGGAGCAGTTGGAGGAACTTTGCGATTTGGTCAAGCACACGAGCCTCTGCGGACTCGGGCAAACCGCTCCTAATCCGGTTCTCAGTACCCTTCGTTATTTTCGCAATGAATACCTCGAGTTGCTCCAACCGGAGGGGAGTCGTCAGTAGTCAGTTGTCAGTGAAAAGACCTCTAATGCAAAAGACTGCAAAAACGACTAAACCGCCTACTGCCAACCCAAAACTGCCCACCGACAACCGACAACTGACAACTGACAACTGACAACTCCCAATATGGCTGCCAAGACACTTACAATTGATGAGAAGCATCTGAGCGCCGCAGAGAACGAGAGCATCCTGGGAGCCGCATCCGACGCGGGAATCAAGATCCCCACTCTGTGCCGCTTGGAAGGTTTGAGCGATATCGGGGCGTGCCGCCTGTGCCTGGTCGAAGTGGCCGGCTCCAACAAGCTATTGCCAGCATGCGTCACTAAAGTGACGGAAGGTATGGAGGTGAAGACCGATACCGAGCGACTACGCAAATATCGGCGGATGATTCTCGAACTGCTTTTCGCGGAGCGAAATCATGTCTGTTCGGTATGTGTGGCTAACGGGCACTGCGAACTCCAGAGCCTGGCGCAGCAGCAGGGGATGACTCATGTCCGATATACTTATCTGTATCCCGAGGCGTCCGTCGATGCCTCGCACGAACGTTTCGTTATCGATCACAACCGATGTATCCTTTGCACCCGGTGCGTCCGGGTCTGCGATGAGATCGAAGGCGCCCACACCTGGGATGTTATGGGACGTGGCACTAATTCGCGCGTTATCACGGATTTGAATCAGCCATGGGGTAACTCAGATACTTGCACGAGCTGCGGTAAATGTGTGCAGGTCTGTCCGACTGGCGCTCTGTTTGAAAAAGGGAAGTCCGTCGCTGAGATGGCGAAGCGCCGCGAATTCCTTCCCTACCTGACCCTCATGCGGGGACAACACAAATGAAGAAGATGCGATTAGCGACGGCTTGGCTGGATGGATGTTCCGGCTGCCACATGTCCGCACTCGATATGGATGAGCGTTGGATCGAATTGGCCGGCTTGGTTGATCTGGTCTATAGTCCGTTGGTCGACGTCAAGGAGTTTCCGGAAAACGTCGAGGTTGTACTGGTCGAAGGAGCGGTTAGCAGTGAAGAGGATTTGGCGAAAATCCAGAAAATCCGGGACCGAACCAGAGTCCTGGTTTCTCTGGGTGATTGCGCCGTAACTGCCAATGTCCCCAGTATGCGCAACCAGTTTTCACTCGCAGCGGTTGAGCGTCGTGCATATATCGAGAACGCACAGCTCAATCAACAAGTGCCGCGAGCAGTGATTCCTGCGCTGCTGGCAAAAGCGCGGCCGGTCCACGAGTTCGTCACGGTGGACGTTTTTGTACCTGGGTGTCCGCCCTCGGCTGACACGATCTATTTCGTCCTGCTGGAACTTCTTGCCGGACGGATGCCCGATCTCGCAACCAAAACTCGCTTCGGAGCATAGCAGATTATGCCAAAGCAGATTGTTATTGATCCAGTCACTCGCATTGAAGGCCACTCCAAGATCACAATTCAACTGGATGATCAAGGCGCAGTGGAAGATGCGCGATTCCATGTGACCCAATTTCGAGGATTCGAGAAATTTTGTGAGGGACGCCCTTTTGCCGAGATGCCGTCGATCACAGCACGAATTTGTGGCATTTGTCCGGTGAGTCATTTAATGGCGTCGGCCAAAGCCTGTGATGAACTGCTCGCGGTGCGGATTCCGCCGACTGCGGCGAAGTTGCGGCGGATAATGAATCTTGCACAGATTGTGCAATCGCATGCGCTCAGTTTTTTCCATTTATCCTCGCCGGATCTGTTGTTTGGTATGGACGGTGAGCCCGCCAAGCGGAACATCCTTGGGGTGGTTGAGGCGCATCCGACACTGGCCAGGGATGGCATCGCACTCCGCAAATTTGGCCAGGAGATCATTGCTCTTGTGGGTGGTAAACGAATCCATCCGGCATGGGCGGTGCCAGGAGGTGTCAGCGAGCCACTTACGGTGGAGAAGCGAGCGCAGATATTGTCATCGATCCCTGAGGCATCGCTTCTGATAGAGCGAACTCTGTCCTGGTTCAAAGATGTGCTGGAACAATTCCGAGAAGAGATTCGCGTATTCGGCAATTTCCCGAGCATGTTCATGGCTCTGGTCACGCCTCAACCCAATGGCACGCACCATGCGCTGCTTGAACATTACGATGGCGTGCTACGGTTTGTTGACGCCGCTGGTAACATCGTCCTCGATCAGATCGACCCGCTGCATTACCAGGACTATATTGCCGAGTCAGTGGAGCCGGACTCGTACCTTAAATCTCCATACTTCAAACCGCACGGTTATCCCGACGGCATCTACCGGGTCGGCCCGCTGGCACGATTAAACATTATCGACCGTTGCGGAACACCGAAGGCTGACCAGGAATGGACCGAATTCCGAGCGTTGCGCAGAGGGGTGATTTTGAGTTCATTTCACCAACACTACGCGCGCCTGGTGGAGATTCTCTATGGAATTGAACGGATCGAGCAGATCCTCAATGAGTCCGATATTCTCGACAAACACGTCCGCGCTTTTGCTGAACCAAACCAGTTCGAAGGCATCGGAGTCGCTGAAGCGCCGCGCGGAACGCTAGTTCATCACTATAAAATTGATGAGAATGGCTTGATCAAGTCCGTCAACCTCGTCATCGCCACCGGCCACAACAGTTTGGCCATGAACCGCAGCGTTAAACAGGTGGCTCAGCATTACGTGAAAGAATCGCACTTGCAGGAAGGAATGCTTAACCGAGTCGAAGCGGTCATCCGTTGCTTTGATCCGTGTTTGAGTTGTTCGACGCATGCCATCGGCCGGATGCCGCTGCACATCCGACTGCTCGGACCGGAAGGCGAATTGCTGGACGAGATCAGACGGAACTAGTGTCCTGCCATGTCGCGCGCACTGATCATCGGATACGGCAATCCACTGCGTGGCGATGACCGGTTGGGTTGGCAAGTCGCTGATCGAGTCTCCCAAGCAGTGGAGGACTTCGGCGAGCTCGGTCGAGCCGATAAGTCAACGAAGGTGATGGCTGTACACCAACTTACCCCGGAGTTAGCTGAACCGATCAGCGAGGCGGAGTTGGTTATCTTTGTAGATGCCTCTCTTGACGGACAGCCGGGCAG
>CAZMNG010000083.1:5795-9854 GCA_964567505.1 uncultured Chthoniobacterales bacterium | reverse complement strand
AAACGGGAATACTGCTTCTTTCACCGAGTAATGCGGCGGCACGACTTGGTTGGTGAACCCGAGCTCGGCCAACGTTTTGCCAGCCATCACTTTCGCGGCGAGCTTCGCCAGCGGAACGCCGATTGCTTTGCTGACGAACGGGACCGTGCGCGATGCGCGCGGATTCACTTCCAGGACGTAAACCTCTTCGTCTTTGATTGCAAACTGGACATTCATCAAACCCTTCACCTCGAGTTCGCGCGCCATCGCTTTCGTCGCTGCTGCGATTGTGTTCAATGCCTTGCCGGAAAGCGAAAATGCGGGGATGACGCAGGCGCTGTCTCCGCTGTGGATGCCTGCCTCTTCAATGTGCTGCATGATCGCACCGATCACGGAGGTTTCTCCGTCGGAGATGCAATCGACATCCACCTCGATCGCATCTTCGAGGAATCGGTCAACGAGAACCGGGCGTTCCGGACTGGCTTCAACCGCAGTTCGGATATATCTGCGCAGATCCTCTTCCTGATAGACGATTTCCATCGCGCGTCCGCCAAGGACAAAAGAAGGCCGAACCAGAACCGGATAGCCGATCGTGTTTGCGACGCTCACGGCCTCCTGCTCGTTCGTGGCGGTCCCACTCGGGGGCTGATTCAGTCCGAGCCGGTCCAGAAGCGCTGAGAAATGTTTCCGGTCCTCAGCCGTTTCGATGCTTTTTGGCTGGGTCCCGATGATGGTGACTCCGTTTGCCTGAAGCGCGGTCGCCAGATTCAGAGGCGTCTGGCCGCCGAATTGAACGATCGCAGCCCAACATTTTTCATGCTCGTAGACGTTCAGAACGTCCTCCAGGGTCAGGGGCTCAAAATAAAGTTTGTCGCTGGTGTCATAGTCGGTCGACACCGTCTCCGGATTCGAATTGACCATGATGCTTTCGAATCCTTCCTCTTTGAGGGCAAACGCGGCATGTACGCAGCAGTAGTCAAATTCAATCCCCTGGCCGATTCGATTCGGACCACCGCCCAGAATCATGATCTTCCGCCGGTTGCTATCCAATGTTTCGTCTTCCTCTCCATAGGTCGAGTAGTAGTAAGGCGTGTACGCTTCGAACTCTGCGGCGCAAGTGTCGACAAGGCGGTAGGTTGGCACAACGCCGGACCGGATCCGTTTCGCACGCACGTCAGTTTCGGTCGACTTGGTCAGAAAGGCCAGTTGGCGATCCGAAAACCCGTACTGCTTTGCCCGGCGCAGGCTATAATCGCCGCCTGCGATGGTCTTTTCCTCGGCGACAATCTGGCGAATGTTTTCCAGGAACCACGGATCGATCCCCGTGAGTTCATTCAGCTTGCTGATGGTGAATCCGGCCAGGAGAGCATATCGGATGTAGAAGATTCTGTCCCATGAAGCGTTTACCAGCTTCCGTTGGATCTCTTCGAAGTCCCATGTGCCTGTGTTGGTTCGAGGCTCACGATCCTTACCGTCGGCGCCGAGTCCGAATCGGCCGATCTCGAGAGAGCGGAGCGCCTTCTGGAGCGATTCTTTGAATGTCCGGCCGATCGCCATGGCTTCGCCCACGCTTTTCATCTGGGTCGTCAATGTCGGATCGGCTTGCGGAAACTTCTCGAAGGTGAATCGCGGAACCTTGACCACGCAGTAGTCGATTACAGGCTCGAAGCTAGCCGGCGTTTCTCGTGTGATGTCATTGCGAATTTCGTCAAGCGTGTACCCGATAGCCAGCTTCGCCGCGATCTTTGCGATCGGGAATCCGGTCGCCTTCGAGGCCAGAGCCGAGGATCTGGAGACGCGCGGATTCATTTCAATAACGACCATCCGCCCGTTTTGAGGGTTGACTGCAAATTGGATATTCGATCCGCCTGTTTCGACGCCGATTTCGCGTATCACGGCGAACGCCGCGTCGCGCATAATCTGGTATTCGCGGTCGGTAAGCGTTTGTACAGGAGCGACCGTAATCGAGTCGCCGGTGTGAATCCCCATCGGATCGAAATTCTCAATCGAGCAGATCACAACGCAATTGTCCGCGTGGTCGCGCATCACCTCCATCTCGAATTCTTTCCAGCCGAGCAGCGATTCTTCGATCAGCACTTCACTGACAGGCGACTGATCCAGTCCACGGTTAACGATTTCTTCAAATTCCCTCCGGTTATAGGCAATGCCGCCTCCAGCTCCTCCGAGCGTGTACGCGGGACGGATGATGAGCGGAAATCCTCCAATGTTTGACGCAACGAGCCTTGCTTCCTCGACGCTGTGTGCGGTGCCGGATTTGGCAACATCCAGACCGATCCTGAGCATTGCCTCTTTGAACAGTTGACGATCTTCGCCCTTGGAGATGGCTTCTGCATTCGCGCCGATCAATCGTACGTGATGTTTTTCGAGGATCCCTGCGCGATAGAGTTCCATCGCGGTATTGAGCGCGGTCTGGCCGCCCAGTGTCGCTAGCAGCGCATCCGGCTTTTCACGCTCGATGATCTTCTCAACGATTTCGGACGTGATCGGCTCGATGTAAGTCCGTCCGGCGAATTCCGGATCGGTCATGATGGTTGCCGGATTGGAATTGACCAGAACGACTTCGTATCCCTCTTCCATCAGGGCCTTGCAAGCCTGGACTCCCGAATAATCAAACTCGCACCCCTGGCCGATGACGATCGGGCCGGAACCAACCAGCAGAATCTTATGGAGATCTCTGTTCCTAGGCATGGGCGTTGGCAGATTAGCGGACGCCAGGCAAAGGTCAAACGCGGAAGGAGACCGAAGGTCAACCGAAGGGCAAAGTTCCGGGTTCGAGGTTCCAGGTTCGAAGTTCGAAGTTCCGAGTTCAAAGCAGACCCTCGCCCTTCGAACCCGGAACTTTGAACCTGGAACTTTGAACCCGGAACCTCGAACCCGGAACCACTCTGACGGTATCAGAGCCCGACAGCGCTTCGAACCCTCGACATCGTTCTGCTGGCAACTTCCCGCGCCTTTGTCGCGCCCTCCGCGAGGACCTGAGCGACGTGATCGGGGTTCGATTCAAGTTCCGCGCGGCGTTCTCGCATCGGAGCAAATTCTCGCCAGATCGCCTCGAACAGCCGCTTTTTGAATTCCCCGTATCCGATCCCTCCAGCCCGAAAATCGGTTTCCATTGCAGCCACTTCCTCCGGCGTTGCAAAGAGCCGGTAGAGCGAAACGATTGCTGAGTTCGTGGGATCCTTTGGAGCTTCGATGGGAGTTGAATCGGTTACGATGCTCATGACTTTTTTGCGCAACTCTTTTTCAGGAAGAAACAGTCCGATCGTGTTGCCGTAGCTCTTGCTCATTTTCTGGCCATCCAGACCAATAATCGTGGCGACCTCGTCGCGGATATCCGGTTCGGGTAATTTAAACACCTCGCCGTAAAGCTCGTTAAACTTAACTGCCAGATCGCGCGTAATCTCAAGATGCTGCTTTTGGTCTTTACCAACCGGAACCACATCGCTGTCGTAGAGAAGAATATCGGCTGCCATCAGCACCGGATACGCGAGGAGTGCGTGAGACGGAGCGATGCCGTGGGCGAGCTTGTCTTTGTAAGAGTGGCTTCGCTCCAGCAATCCGATCGGCGTAACGTTGCTGAGAATCCAGGAAAGCTCGGTCACGGCCGGGACATCGGATTGTCTGAAAAAGCATGCCTTCGCCGGGTCAAGCCCGCACGCAAGAAAGTCGACCGCAACTCCGCGAACATACTCTCTCAGGAGTGCCGGCTCGTGAATTGTGGTCAGCGCGTGATAATCCGCGATGAAATAGAACGCTTCTCCCTTGTTCTGCAGCTCGGTAGCCGGTCGCAACGCTCCAAAATAGTTTCCAATATGCAGAGCGCCGCTCGGCTGGATGCCGGTTAGGTAACGCAACATGGCCAACAACCGTGGCCAATCCCGGCTCTATGTCAACAGGCGGAAGTTCAAAGGTCGAAGTTCACAGTTCCGAGTTCATAGCCGAACCCCGAACCTCGCCCCCTTAAACCTTCGAACCCGGAACTTCAAACCTCGAACCCGTAACTCGCCCCCTCAGGCGGCGCCAAGTCCCCACCGTTCGATCTGCTGCTGTTCTTCCGCT
>CAZMNG010000083.1:0-5695 GCA_964567505.1 uncultured Chthoniobacterales bacterium | reverse complement strand
GCCCCCTCAGGCGGCGCCAAGTCCCCACCGTTCGATCTGCTGCTGTTCTTCCGCTACGAGTTTGTCCCAGATTTTCCGGTGATCGGGCTCGTAGCGGTTGTCCTGAACTTCGGCCATGTGGCGGCGGACATCGATCAAGGCATCGAGCTGTGGCAGCAGGCTGACATAGACTTCTCGAAGAAATCGGGTGGCGCTGGCGTCCCGTTCCCAGATGACTCCAAAGGAATCCACAAATTCGATCGCGTAATTGTAATCGCCCCGCTGGTGATGCTGCCAAAGTTCAGGCGACGGTTCAGGTAAATCGAGCAGGAGCGGCGCAAGATAAAGGTTTTGCAGCATTCCGCGCTTATAGCGCTCGATCGCGCTCGTCTCTTCATCGAATTCAAACAGGGTAAGCCCCCATCCGAACATGAACCCTGGGTCCTCAAGGTCGCCGGGGTACGATTGGCGGTACCAGGTAAAGTATTCGTTAGCGGTTTCGAACTGGTTAAGAGCAAGCTGGAGTAGCGGAACAAGGAAGCGCACGCCCGAATGATCCGCCGGGTCGATAAACAGCAATTCCTCGCCGATGGCAACAGCTTCGCTCAGGTCCCCTTTTTGCCACGCCACGACTAAACGTCCGTGCTGCGCTCGCAGAAAGGAACCAGGTTCTCCCTGAACGTGGGAGCGCGCCGCAACCTCGGCCGCTTTGGCAAAGCCTTCAGCGGCTTCGTCGAGATTTCCTTCTTGAAAATCCAGATCCGCGAGTTCAACCAGCGCTTCCGGCAGGTTCTCAATGAGATCAATCGCCTTTGCCAGCAAAGCCCTTTGCTTGTCGCGAGACCGCGTGTGTTTGACCGCTTTGACAAGACCCTGGGCGACAACTGTAGCGCCGTGGGTCGCCAGCAGACTCTCGGCTGGACCGGCAATCAAATTGCTCAGCTGCGACTCGAGGGCGTCATCTTCGCTGGGATCGAGTTCGGTTGATTCGACATCCACGAGATTGATCCGGCACTGGTACTCTTTCGAGAAGTTGCGCCACACCGCTTCGTCCCACTCCTCGACGTCCGGGACGAGCAACTCGTCTGGTGCACCCTTTTCCTGAAACGCGCGATGAAGGAAAAGTTCGACGCGCCGTTGATCCAGTTCCCGGACAAACTCGTGGCCGAGGAGCATCCGGGTGTGTCGATGCACCAGATAAAGGCAGGTCGGAAGGATAAACATCGATCCGAACTGGATTGGCACGTCCAGATCGAACCAATCAAACGCCCAGACTTCCCTTGTTGAGCGCAGAGGCAAGATCATGTGATGAGTTCTTGAAGCTTTTCGTCGGTGGCGGCCGCAGAGGACGCACCGCAATAAAGCCCGGCGAATGCCGTTTTACCATCTTATTTCCATCCGCTGTTTTCTACCGAATTTATCGGTATAGAAAATCTCGCCATGCGCGACGCCGTGTTCGTGAACCAATTTGGTGACCTTCACGTCGAAGCAACAATATTCGGCGATCTCCATAAGTCGCCGCTGGCGCCACCATTTGATCGCATCGATCCCCTCAGCGGTCTTGCCGACACCTAGAGTCGCTTGGGCGATATTGTCCAGTTTGAGCCGGTTGCCACTGGCGTTTTCGATTTCCACGAGGAGATCCAGCGTCGTGAGCTGATGTGGCAGGTCCAGGATGGTGTATCCCATCAGGACTTCATAATCGAAATTCACGAGATTGAATCCGACAACGAGGTCCGCCCGGAGCAGTTGCTGGATCAAATCGTTAACGCGCTTCTCCGGATAGATTCGGTATTCGAGGAGGGCCGTGCTGTAGGTTACCCCGACTGACATGCCCATGTTTCGCTTCTTGTCCCACCCGCCGACATCATTTGCCGTCCGCTGCGTTTCGAGGTCGAAATAAATAATGTTCATCCGGAGCTGAGGGTTCAGTCGTATTGGACGGATTAATCAAATGACCCGGCATCGAATCGATACAGATTCTCAAGGTTTGGCACATGATACTCTTCGACGACGCTTCCGTCCGAGACATACACGCGCAGACCGTTTGCGCCGTCTGAGACGCAGCGGGTTTGCTTGACGTTCTGAGTCGCGGAGATCTGTATCAAAGGGAGTCCGTCCGAGTCTGTGATCCAGGCGCCGGAATCATCAGCGGCAACGCTCAACTGGAACTGTGCCTGGCGCGTGTTCTCCATTGGATTATTCACCGGTTTCACAAAGACAGCAGGGGATTCTACCCGGGTATCGGCCGGGACGACTTTGCCATCTTTCAGATCGAAGAATTGATACGTCGTCAGAGAGCGATCGAACCATTTCTCCCAGATCGATTTACCCTGGTTCGCAGTCTGGAACCGAATTCCGATCATTTGTTGAGTCGGACCGTTTTCGGAGGTCAACAAAAGCGCGTCAGTGTCGCGCGCGGCGCCAAGGCGCGTGACGGTCTGCAGCTCGGGCGGCAATTCGATCTCCCGGAGCAGTTTGCCGGAAGAATCGATCTGCTTCAGCAGAGTGGTTGACGTCGTTTTCACGAGCAGCCAGACGCTGTCCTGGGCGCCCGCATTCATGTCGAGGAGTTCGCCGGTCTCCCCCGCGTCAATCGCAACGAAGTCCGACCCGTCACTGAGTCGCCAAATATTCGCTCCCTTCGATGCGACCACGATGGACTTATCGAGTACTGCGCAGCGGTAAACATCTTCTGCGGGCGACTTTAAATCCTGTGATGTTGCATTGACCTGGTATTTTATTCCGTTCCCGCTCAGCACCGCGAGTCGGTCTCCCAGTGCATCCGCGTCCCGGATTTCCGGAAAAGTCTGTCGCGGAGCCGGCGTGCTCGAAGCCGGATCGATCAGGATCAGTTGCGTATGATCGAACACCAGAACGCTCGCGCCGGTGGTCTTGATTGAGACCGGACTGAAGTCCAGCGAAATGGCCTTGGTTTGATTGCCGCTTGTGTCGAGTACCGCGACCTCGGGCTGAGACGTTTCGGCAATCACTGTTGGGCGCAGCGAGTTCAGCAAAGTGGCCGAAGTGATTTTGCGGATCCTCGGATTACTCTTGGAATCGACCCAGTCGTTCAAATGAAACGCTACCCCGTCGATTGTGAAGTCGCCGATCATCACTCCGCGGGCGAAGTATTTGCCGGTCGGCACCGGCTTCCCGCTTGCATCGGTTTTATCCCAATCAATGATCAGACCATCCGACGCCGCTTTGAATGAGTCGATTTCGGCTTCCTTCCTCAACACTCGGATCAGTTTGCCGTCATTATCGTAGACACCGAGGCTTATCACGCCCTCAGTCGGCGGCGGCACAAACAGCAGCTGGTCCGGATTTGGTTCCGCGTCCGGGGCCTCGATGCCATCCACGGCGCGGAGTCCGACAAGGCAGAGGAAAAGGACGATCCCCGTTACCCGCAGGGGCCGGTTAAACATAATACTTCCAATTCAAGCCAGGGAATATGTTGTCTCGCCACTCGCAGTTGGAGAGGAATTCTTCGTCGATCATGCCGCCTTTTTGCTGGTCGTACAGGCGTGTAAACCTCAGGATATGGTCTTTGGTCCGCTTGGTGGCATAATCGCGCGCAGTTCCGGTTTTCATCAGGAATGCCCAGTCACTGGATTGTGCCAGCAGAAGTTCACGCGCCATTTGTTTCAAAGCTCGCTCCTTCAATTTGACCGGCTCCTGGACTGAGGCCCGCGCCGCCTCAGTCATGCGTCGCGCCGCGGCGTGCAGGTGCGGGTAGATCCAGGAATTCGATTCGTCCAGCCAGACCTCCCAGAACCCTTTGTGACCCCAGCTCGACGGACTCGGGGAAATGATCTGGAGGGTGTCATGCTTTTCGAGGTAAGCGCTCGGTGTCGTCAATTCGAAGACCTTCTGATCGTACACCGCTTTGCGAATGAATAGATTCAAAAACCTGGGGCCTTCATACCACCAATGTCCGAATAATTCCGCATCAAACGGACTCAGGACGAGCGGTTCGATATTGGTGGATTGGATTAGATTTTGAATCTGGGTCTTCCGGCTGACCATGAAATCGCCCGCGTGATAGTCGGCGGCGGCTTCAGCCCAACCTGGAACGTAAATCTGTTTGTTCGCGGTCCGGCCCGTGATCCGGTGATACTTGATGCCTGTGAATTTTCGCGCGCCATCCGGAGGCAGAAACGGGCGTAGATATTCAAGATCCAGGTCGTGTCCGACATCCCGATAAAAATCGCGATAGGCTGGGTCGCCGGGATACCCTTCCTGCGCGCTCCAGACCTGTTTGCTCGATTCGCGGTCCCGTCCGAACGCGGCCGGTCCGGCGGCAGTGAAGCATGGAGTGAATATGGCGTACCTCGGCCGAGGATTGCCAAACATGAGCCCATGGGCATCGAGCGAAAACCAGCGGAGCTCTGCCTCTTGCAGATAGTTCTCCAGCCCGGAAAAATAAGCGCATTCAGGAAGCCAGATTCCTCTCGGCTTCCGGCCGAAATTGGTCACATAATCGTCACGCGCGATCTGAATCTGCGCTCTGACTGCTTCAGGATGCTGTTCCATCAACGGAAGAAACCCGTGCGTCGCGGCGCAGGTGATGATCTCGAGATAACCGGCATCCTGGTGCCGCTTGAACGCGCCGACCAGATCGCACTTTAGCCGGTCGACGTAAATCTCCCGGCATTCCAGAAAGCGAGAATGATAAATCCTTGCGAGGTGGTTTACTTCGGGTTGCGGCTGGGTCCGATCGATTTCCCGTTTTGCCAGACCGATTGCGCGATCCAGGTATCGCAGGTAGCGCTCACGCAGCAGTTCGTCGTTCAGCATCGCGCAGAGTGGCGGAGTCAGCGACAGGGTCAGCCGGAATTGAACCTTGTCGCGAACCAACCCCTCGAACACCTGCCAAAGCGGGATATAGGTCTCCGTGATTGCCTCAAATAACCAGTCTTCCTCGAGAAACTCAGGGTATTCCGGGTGCCGCACGAAAGGCAAATGTGCGTGCAGGACGAGAGCTAAGTAACCTTTTCGCATGCTGAGAAGACGTCAGGGGTGTTTTGGTATGTAACACAGGCTCTAACACACCGTTTCTAGCAAGATAAAAAAAGGCGTGAGCCAATTTTGACTGCGTTCAGATCGTGATTGGCTGTCCAACCCGCATTTTTCATGTCCGTGAGAAATGCGCACGGAGTGAATGCCGAGCCGGCGGCTGCCGGATGAAATGTCCAGGCTAAACGACATTGCGACCGGTATCGCCGCCTGTTCGCAAAAAAAGAGCGCCCGGAACATTCCGGGCGCTCTGTGACCAGAACCTAATCGAGCATCGAATTCGCTAAGGCCTCGGCTGGCAAGGTTAGACGTCGAAGTACATGTAAAACTCGTATGGATGCGGCCGGAGACGCAGAGCGTCGTACTCTTTTGTCTTCATTTCAACCCAGTTATCAAGGAAGTCCTGATTAAAGACATCCCCTTTCAGGAGGAACTCGTGATCCGCTTCGAGAGCCTTGACCGAGCCAAGAAGCGAATCGGGAACGGTAGGAACCCTGGCGAGGTCTTCCGGCGGAAGTTCGTAAAGGTTTTTGTCAAGTGGATCACCCGGGTCAATCCGGTTCTGAATACCGTCCAGACCGGCCAGCATAATAGCCGAAAATGCCAGATATGGGTTCGCTGCGGGGTCCGGAGTACGAAACTCGATGCGCTTAGCCTTGGGACTTTCCGAATACGTAGGAATTCGGACCGCTGCAGA
>CAZMNG010000082.1:0-9857 GCA_964567505.1 uncultured Chthoniobacterales bacterium | reverse complement strand
CCGGGTGTGGCTTCAGGTCCAGGCACCGGATTACTTCGGCGGATGTCATCGAGCGAATTTTATCGGTCGGCATCCCAAACCCTGCCATTATTTTCAGGCTCTGCCGGAAAATTCCGCCTGTTGGCAGGCAGCGACTCTCGCATTAAGTTCGCCAACTTATGCCGAGTCGTACGGAGCCGCTACGAGATACTGTCACGATTCGTGGCGCCCGCCAGAATAACTTGAAAGGGATCGATCTCGACCTTGAGCTAAACCGGTTCCACGTCATTACAGGCCCGAGCGGCAGCGGAAAATCGAGCCTTGCTTTCGACACCATTTACGCGGAGGGGCAACGCCGGTACGTCGAAACCTTCAGTCCGTACACCCGCCAGTTTCTTGAGCGGATGGACAAACCGCTCGTGGACGAAATTCTCGGCATCCCGCCTGCAATCGCAATCGAACAGGCGAATCGGGTCCGCACGACGCGATCGACGGTCGGTACGATGACCGAGATCAACGACTATCTGAAGCTCCTGATGCCAAGACTCTCGCGCGCTTTCTGCCCTGAATGCCGGCGCGAAATCATTCTCGAAACTCCGGCCAGCATCACCTCAACTCTCCTGCATACGCTCGAGTCACGGTCAATTCTTGTGACCTTCGGCGTCCCAGTTCCGGACGGGACAAAGCCGGACGACTTTTTCTGTTTTTTGAACCAGCAGGGATTCCTGCGGATCTGGCTGAATCAGGAGCCGATTCGAACGGACACAAAGACGAACCTCACGACCTTGCCTGGGATCGTCTCAGTGATCCAGGACCGCCTTACCGTCGACAAATCGAATGAGTCCCGTCTGGTTGAGGCGATTGAGCAGGCTTTGAAGTATGGAAAAGGACTAGTCACAATCGTGGGGCTCAACCCGGTCGAAGAACACCGGTTCTCCAAAGGCTGGCATTGTCCCCACTGCGATATTGACATACGCCCCCCTTCCCCCGGGCTCTTCTCGTTCAACAACCCGCTCGGAGCGTGTCCGGTCTGCCGCGGATTCGGCCGCACGATCGGCATTGACCTCGACCGCGCCATGCCGGACAAGCGCAAAAGCATCGCGGATGGGGTGGTGAAACCGTTTCAGTCCGGTCAGATGCGCGAGTGCCAGGAGGATCTGATCAGCCGGGCCTTAGATCGGCAGATCGATATCCATTGCCCTTACGAAGAATTGCCGCAAGCCGACCAGGACTGGGTGATCAACGGCGATCTCCGCCCGGATCTCACCGCGGAAGCCGTTTGGGAGAGTGGTGGATGGTACGGAGTCCGGGGATTCTTTGATTGGATGGAATCGCGCACCTACAAGATGCACGTCCGGGTCTTTCTCAGCCGCTACCGCGCCTACACGCTTTGCCGGGAATGTCACGGAACACGCTTCAAACCGGATGCATTAAACTTTTTCATCGTCATCGGCGACGACCGATTTGCGCTGCCGGACCTGCAGCAGATGCCGGTGGATCGTCTGGCGAATTATCTAGCCGACCCGCGGTTGCCGGTAACCGACAGCGCGTCGGAAGTTGTCCGGTCTCAAATTGTTTCCAGGCTAAGCTACCTCGTCGACGTCGGGCTCGGGTACCTGACATTGGACCGGCCAACCCGTTCTCTGTCCGGCGGAGAAGTGCAGCGGGTAAACCTGACAACCTGCCTCGGAGCGTCTCTTGTTAACACGCTTTTCGTGCTCGACGAACCGAGTGTCGGGCTGCACCCGCGCGATATACGACGCTTAATTGGCGTGCTGCGCAGTCTGCGCGACAAAGGGAATACTCTTCTGGTGGTTGAGCACGAAGAAGCGGTGATTCGGAGCGCGGATAATCTGATTGAACTTGGTCCGGACCGCGGCGAACTCGGTGGTAAACTGGTCTATCAGGGCCCGGTCCATCAGATCGATAAAGCGCCACCGGACTCTCTCACGGCAGCTTATCTTACCGGAAAGAAAAGGATCCTCTCTCCGTCCAAACGGCGGAAACCGAAAAAGCATCTTGAGGTCGTCGGCGCGCGCGAACATAACCTCAAAGACCTGACGGTCCGATTTCCGTTGCGGACGTTCTGTTGTGTGACCGGAGTCTCCGGATCAGGCAAAAGCACGCTTGTTCAGGATGTGCTGTATCAGAATCTGATTCGGCTGAAAGGAGGCGCCAGCGATGAGGTGCCCGGAATCTGCGATCGGATCGTCGGTGCACACGATGTCGATGAAGTCATCCTTGTCGATCAATCGCCCCTTGCGCGATCGCCGAGATCAACTCCGGCCGTTTACGTCGGCATTTTCGATCGGATTCGCGAGCTGTTTGCAAGTCTCCCGGAATCCAAAGCGGCCGGCTTGACGCCCGCCGGTTTCTCGTTCAACTCGGGCACCGGCCGCTGCGAACGATGTGCCGGACTCGGGTACGAGAAAGTCGAAATGCAATTCCTGAGCGATCAATACATCCGCTGCGGCGAATGCGACGGCAAACGATATCAACCGCATGTGCTGGAGATCCGGCTGCAGGGCAAATCGATTCACGATATCCTGGAATTAACGGTCACCGAAGCGATCGCTTTCTTTCGTGGGTCCAAGGAATCGGAAGTTCTCATTGAGCCATTAACACTTCTCACGCAGGTCGGGCTCGGCTATTTGCGACTCGGTCAACCGGTGAACGTTTTGTCCGGAGGCGAATCGCAACGGCTGAAGTTGGTCGGGCATCTCGCGGAATCAAAGACGAACAGGCGGAACGCCCTCTTGATTTTCGATGAACCGACCACCGGGTTGCATTTCGACGATATCGCATCGCTCCTAAGCCTGTTTCATCAACTCGTCGACAAGGGCGACACATTGATCGTCATCGAGCACAATCTGGATGTCATCCAGTCGTCTGATTACATCATCGATCTCGGCCCGGAAGCCGGCGTCAATGGCGGGAGGATTGTCGCCGAAGGAACACCGGAAGAACTGGCAGAAAATACGGCCTCACAGACCGGGTTTTATCTTCATGAAAAACGGGAGGCGCGCCACTCCGTATTCGCACGCGAGCGAGCCGCTGCGCCTGCAAAAAAGGTCTTGAAACCCGAGATCACTGTTCACGGGGCGCGTCATCACAACCTGAAAAATCTCTTTTTAAGCCTTCCGCACGAAAAACTGATCGTTGTGACTGGTTTGAGCGGATCGGGGAAATCGACTCTCGCGTTCGATATCCTGTTTGCGGAAGGTCAACGGCGGTTCCTGGACAGCATGTCGACCTACGCCCGGCAATTCGTGGAACAACTGGAGCGTCCGGATGTCGACCACGTCGCCGGGATCCCCCCGAGCGTCGCGATTGAACAACGACTCACGCAGGGAGGCGGCAAATCGACCGTGGCCACCCTGACGGAGGTCTATCATTTCCTCAGGTTACTCTTTGCGAAGCTGGGCACTCAATACTGTCCACGATGCCGGATCCCGGTCACGAGACAAAGCGCCGCGGCGATCTTTAAGCAGGTGCGCGAAATCACCGCTCGGACGCCGGCCACGCTGACGGCACCGCTGGTTAAGGCGCGAAAGGGATACCACAAAGAAGTCGCAACCTGGGCAAAACGCGACGGATACGACGCCCTGATCGTCGACGGCAAAAAATATCACGTCGACGAATTCCCGGCTCTGGAGCGCTACCGGGAACACACGATCGATGTCGTAATCGCCGAATTACAAGGCCCGGACGACGATCGGCTGAGCGAAAACTTAAAGACAGCGTTACGGATCGGGAAGGGCTCAGCGTTTCTACTGCCGGGGAAACCGGGGCGCGGATCGCGCCGGCCATCCGGACACAACGGGCGCAAACAGGAGGCGGCTACGGCCCGGGTTGTATTGAGCAGTGAGATGACCTGTCCAACGTGCGGTGATTCATTCGAAGAACTGGACCCGCGCCTCTTTTCGTTTAATTCGCCGCACGGCTGGTGCCAACTTTGTAACGGGTTTGGTTACATTATGCCGTTCACAGCCGAGGATCAGGATGCCGAATCGAAATTGGCCGCCGAGCTGATCGCCGAGCGCAAGAGCGATTCCGTCGACCTCGACGCAATCGAACAGTGCCCGGACTGTCGCGGCACCCGGCTGAACCCGATTGCACGAGCCGTGCAGGTCCAAGGCTACACGATTGACCAGGTCACAGCGGCACCGATCAATGAAGCTCTCTCGCTCGTGAACGGCATGCGGTTCACCGGAGCCAGACGCGGCATCGCAGTCGATATTCTGGCCGAAATCAGGCAAAGGCTCCTCTTCATGCAACAGGTCGGCCTGGAGTATCTGACACTCGACCGATCCGCAAAGACTCTCAGTGGCGGTGAATCCCAGCGGATTCGCCTTGCCGCCCAACTCGGTTCGAACCTCCGCGGCGTCCTGTACGTTCTCGACGAACCTTCAATCGGATTGCATCCGCGAGACAATGAGCGGCTGCTCGACACATTAACGGCGCTCAAGAATAAAGGGAACACGCTGGTCGTAGTTGAGCACGACGAAGAGACCATGCGCCGAGCGGACATGATCGTCGATCTTGGCCCGGGAGCGGGCCGCAGAGGAGGCGCCCTGGTTTCCCTGGGCCCACTCAAAACGATTTTGCAAAACAAAAATTCAGTCACCGCCAAATACCTCGCCACGCCCATTGTGCACCCGATGCGCGGCTCCTGGCGACCGCTGGATGGATTGAACTGGTTCGAAATCCAAGGTGCAAATGTGAATAATCTCAAAAACGTCGACGTCCGCTTCCCGGTCGGCCGTCTCTCCGTCATCACGGGCGTCTCCGGATCTGGCAAAAGCACCTTGTTGCGATCAGTCCTGTTGCCGGCTGTCCGAACGCATCTGGAGAACAGAAGAAAAAAAGGAGCCGTAGAACCGTCGGGCTGGACCGGCGTCTCGGGGAGCGAACAGTTCGGCGCAGTGTACGAAGTCGACCAATCGCCGATCGGTAAGACCTCGCGCTCGATCCCGGCGACGTACGTCAAAATTTTTGATGATATACGTTCGTTGTTCGCGCAACTTCCGGAATCCCGGATCCGTGGCTACAACCCGAGCCGGTTCTCATTCAACACGGAAGGAGGCCGCTGCGAGGTCTGCGCCGGTCAGGGCGTCATCAAGCTGGAAATGAATTTTCTTCCGCCGAGTTATATTTCCTGCGAAGCCTGCAACGGAAAACGGTTCAACGCGCAGACGCTCGAGGTTCAGTTCAATGGCAAAAGCATCGGGGACCTTCTGGAACTGACGATCGAAGAAGCCGCTGAATTCTTCCGGTCGCAGCCACGAATCCACAAACCGCTCGAGCTGATTGTTCAAACCGGCCTTGGTTACCTGCAACTTGGGCAGCCGAGCCCGACCCTGAGCGGTGGGGAAGCACAGCGCATCAAACTGGTAAGCGAATTAAAGAGCGGCGTATCAAAACGTTTAACCGATCGGATCCGTCGGAACCTGAACCCGAAGAGCACCCTCTATCTCCTTGAAGAACCGACCATCGGTTTGCACATGGCCGACGTCGAGCTTCTCGTCGAGGTCCTGCACCGTCTCGTCGATGACGGAAACACAGTGATCCTGATCGAGCACAACCTCGATGTCATTGCCGAAGCCGACTATATCGTCGATATCGGTCCGGAAGCCGGTGCAGGGGGCGGCCAAGTCGTGGCTGCCGGACCGCCGGAGACGATCGCGCGGCATAAACAAAGCCGGACCGGACCGTTTCTTCGAAAAGTTCTCGAGGCGCAGAAAAACCGGCGCAAACCGGCTCAATCGGCCCAGATAAAAGAACCGGTTCCCACATGACGGTAGAATCGGGTCAATGCAGGATCGGCGTCTCGCCTGTCCGGGTCCTATTCACATTCTTCACGGCCGCAACAACCGCTGCAACCTGGATCGCGTCCATGTGCGCGGTCGGGGAACGAACGACGCGGACATGCGTTCCGAGAGGCGCCCAGATGTTTGGATTCGTGGGCCCGAACAAAGCAACTGTGGGAGTGCCGACAGCTGCGGCGAGATGAGTGACACCGGTGTCATGACCGGCAAAAACTGAACAATCGTTCAGTTCCCGGCCCAACTCGATAAGGTCCGCTCCCAGAACGATCTTGAGCCGACGGCATTGGCAACGCGATAGGAGGTCTCGAATAACCGTTTCGTCTGCCTCGCCACCAACCAGAACAAAATCGTCAAACAAGGTGTCGCACCGCGCAATGAGCTCAATCCAGCGACCGACCGGCCAATTCTTCTGCGCAGACCCGCTCCCGGGATGAAATGCGAATCGCGAAGTATGAGCCGGGCGCAGTCCGATCGCCAATGTGGGCACCGGATTACGCAAGGTAAGCCCGAGCGGATCCAGGACACCGGCCAGGTAGCGCACAGCATGCGTCTCCAATGACGCGTGCTTCGGTCCGCCTACGACCTTCTTGACGCCGGCTGCGATCAAATTCCGGGAAATCACAGAACCAGGATCGGCGAAAAAGTTGACCGCGAGATCGAACCGATTCAGACGGTTACGGAGCGGCTCCGGCAATTCGCCCTCCGAGAAAAGCGGTACCAGCTCAATCGCATCCACGCGCTCGACTCTATCGACGTATTCCGGCACCGCGAGCCGGGCCTGTGGAAGAACACCAAACAATTCGATCTCCGCCTCGGGATACGACGTCCGGATCTCGCGCAAGGCCGGCAACGTCAAAATCAAATCTCCGATCGCACCGCCTCGGAGGCCAAGAATCTTCAAACAGCGTCCGGTTAGTGAGACATTTCGTCGAGACCCGGCATCGAACCCAGCTGGCCATTCTTTTCCCAATTCGACGGCTGATTCCACGGGATTGAGCTTTCCGGTTGGCCGAACTGAGGTTTTTGATTGACCTCCTTCTGTTTGTCTTCATCAGAAAGAGCGCACCCGAATAGCAAAAAGGACGAGCTCAGGATTAAAATGGCTTTATTCATTTCGTTGCGAGTAAAACTGAGTCTCCTACAGCGACTTTTGAAAGGTTGTCTGGTGAAGCGGTCACAAATTCTGCAGTACAACTATTCAACTCGACCGACACGACGCGCAACTGCGTTAGCTGTTCCCCATTGCGCACGACGGTCAGTCGCGTATTTGTTGCCACCCCGGCGTCACTCCCAAGACTGACAGTCAGCGCTTTCGCCTCCTGATTGATCGAAAGAATGCTTCCCTCGGGAGGGAGGGGAGGCTTGGTGTTGTCTACTTTATTCTCGGCAACTCGAAACTGATTGAGCTGATCCTCGACATCAATGAGCCGGCGAGCCAGCGCCTGACGGTCCTCCTCGGCCCGCTGCTTCTGGTTCAGATTTCTGCCGGCTTCCGTCAGTGCGGCGGTCAACGCCTTGTTTTCATTGTCGCGGGTGGCGAGTTGCTCGGTGATCTGGTTCAGCTTTCCCTTCGTGGCGTTCAGTTCGGAGGTGTGCGCATCGCGCTCCTGCTGAGTCAGCCGTTCCTGTGTCGACAGGCGGTCCTCAGTCTGTTTCAGTTTTTGCTGGACATCGTTGAGTTGGCGTTCGGCCTGGGCGCTCTCCGAACGGGTATCACCCAGTTCGTCACTGAGCCTGGTCAGCTTGGCGCGATTCATAAAGCCGAGCAGAGCGGCACCCAATGCACACAGAATCGAGACGATTAGCAAGAACCTGACCATTGCTCGATCATATACTTTTTGTGTTTTACGTGAACTCCCGGCACACCTGCGGCGCCAGACAAGGTACAAGAGAAAGCCGAAAAACCGGAACGCACAACCCTAAAACACTCCACTCCTCAACGACCCGCGACCTCGCAACTGAAAGAAACCCGTTGCCCTCCTGCGGCAACTAGTCCATTGAACTAGAACCGTCAGGGGCTATGGATCGTTGACTTACGAACCCCGCCAGGGCAGGAATGCAGCAACGGTAGTATGCTTTGCGTTGCCGTAGTCCTCTGACGGCCTTCTCTTCTGCGCGAAATGGAGCCGGGAGGACACGAAGGAATCAGGAGGGCACAGAGAGGAAAATTCACCACAAAGGCACAAAGAGCACTGAGGTGGATTCAGGATTTTCCGATCGTCAACGATCCTTGAACGCGCCGGCGATGCAGGCCGCGGATTGACCAAATAAGCGCCCGGTTACCCAAAGTTCCGACGGGAGGCATTTCACCAAGAACAGGTCAGATATCCAGACGCTCGTTAATCCCGATCGTATCAATCCTAAATTCACCTCTGTGTCCTTTGTGCCTTTGTGGTGAATTTTCCTCTCCGTGTCCTCCTGCATTCCCTCCGGGCCCGCCCCCCGATCACCAAAGGTACTCGCCCGTTTTGCCGTCGCGGCTTAGAAACTGGCCATTCTGCGCGGGGCCAATCTTTTCGATGGTCGCCGCGAGCGAGCGCGCAGATTCTTCCGCCGACAGAGGCGCGTTCTGGCCTCCCATGTCGGTGCGGACCCAGCCCGGCGAAATCGCGACGGCTGTGATTCCCTTTGGCCCAAGCTCAAATGCGATGGATCGCGTCACCATGTTCAGCGCCGCCTTGGAGGTTGCGTAGCAGTAATAGTCGTATCCTTCCCGGTCCGAAATCGATCCGAGGCCGGATGACACATTCAGAATACGCGGCCGCTCGCTTTCAATGAGCATCGGATAAAACGCGCGGACGACTCGCACTGGGCCGAGCACGTTCGTATCGAACGCATTTGAAAAGAGGCTCAAATCGATCTCCAAAATCGATTCGCTTCCCTGCTCCGGCATGATCGCACCGTTATTGACGATCACATCCAATTTGCTTCGTCGTTTGCGCACGTCTTCCGCAACCGAATGCAGCGACTGCTCGTTCGTGACGTCGCACATGATCAAATCGATTGCATCCGAATTTCCGCGCGCGAGTTGCTTCAGGTCGGCGGCAGCGTCCGGGTCTCTGCAGCCGGCAATGACTTGTTTCCCGCTCGCAAGCAATACCCGTGTGAGGGCTAATCCGATTCCACGGTTCGCACCGGTAACAAGATAAACTTCCATAAGTGATGAATCGCTCATCAAGAATAGAGCCTAAGCGCCATAACGCCGCTTGAATTTCGTCGCGCCGTTCGATTACCTAGTGGCCTGTCCCCGAAATAGCATCAGACCGCTTTGGAAGCATCGATTTCCATTCTATCCGGACTGCCGCCGCGCTCGGAACTGGTGCGGACTAACAGCATCGTTGTCGGCCGGGCAACGGAAGTGGACCTGGTTCTGAGTCATCCCGAAGTGTCCCGGCGCCATTGCCGCATCTTTTTCGGAAACGGTTCCTGGTTCGTTGAAGATGTTGGCAGCCAGCGCGGCACGGTGGTGAACGGAACTCTGATCCGAGGCCCAGCGGAGCTTAGGTCCGGGGACCAGATCCAGGTCGGGCCCGTGACGCTCGGCTTTGCCGCTGGGTCCCAGGAATCGTCCCCCGCGCCTGCCGCATCCGGGCCGGTCAATCCAGTCGGCACGGTCTTATTGAAAGGGACTCCCGCCTCGGAGATTCCGCTCGGATCCCAACTGATTTTTGGGCGGGGCGACGAAGTTGACGTCCTGTTGAACGATCCTGTGGTGTCGCGGCGGCACGCCATGGTCGAAATCGGACCGAGCGGCTATCGGCTCGTCGATCTTCACAGCAAATCCGGTTCATTCGTAAACGGCCGCCGATTCGATGAACACGACCTTGTCATTGGCGACCAGATTCAGCTGGGTCCGTTTTTCTTTGTGTATGACGGCAAACGTCTGATCCGGTTGCTGCGACTTTCTGTAGGACGCATCGTCGCCAGAGGGCTGACGCGCCACAGTGAAAGCGGGCCGATCTTGGATCAGGCAAGCTTCGTGGCAGAGCCTGGCCAATTCATTGGGATTCTCGGACCGAGCGGCGCCGGCAAAACGACGCTCTTGAATGC
>CAZMNG010000081.1:0-9872 GCA_964567505.1 uncultured Chthoniobacterales bacterium | reverse complement strand
TCGATCACCGGGCCCTGCAATTCAACTACGGGCGGCCCCGTAAATCTTCTCATGCGATTTCCGGCAGCCTGCCTCAGTTTCGGCGGCCTCGCAATTGCTCTTCTTTTGCTGGCAGGCTGCAGCAAGCCTCAGCTCGCCGCGCATGGGTTCCCGCCCCCGGTGGTGACCGTCAGCAAACCGGTGCAAAAGCAAGTCCAGAACTGGAATGAATTCACCGGACGAACCGCGGCTGTGAATCTCGTGAACATTACGGCGCGCGTCAGCGGCTATATTGTCAGTATCCCATTTAAGGAAGGTGACATCGTGCACAAAGGCGATCTGCTATTCCAGATCGATCCGCGCCCCTATCAGGACGCTTATGATCAAGCCATCGGCCAGCTGAAACAGGCGCAAGCCAATCAACAGCTGCAGGACGCGACATTTGAGCGCCAGGATCACCTTAGACAAACCGGGGTCATTGCGAAGGAGGACTACGACACGGCGGTTTCCAACAAAAACCAGGCCGCAGCGCAGGTGATCTCAGCTCAGGCGGCAGTCAATTCTGCCCAGCTGAATCTTGAGTTTACCCGCGTGATCTCGCCAATCGAGGGACGTGTCAGCCGGCAACTGGTGAACATCGGCAACCTCGTCCAGGCGGACTCAACTCAACTGACAACAGTCGTCAGCATCGATCCGATCTATGCGTATTTCAGTGTGGATGAACTCGCGGAATTAACCTATGAGCGGCTTGTCCAGGATGGAAAATTCGCCAGCACACAGGATGGAAAAGTCCCTGTTTACCTGCAGTTGCAGGATGAGACCGGGTTCCCTCATGCCGGGACCATCGACTTTTCGGATAATACGTTCGATTCATCCACTGGCACTCGCCTTGTCCGGGCTTCGTTTCCAAACGCGGATGGATTTCTGATACCGGGAAGCTTTGTCCGGGTCCGATTGGCATCCAGTCCGAAATACGATGCGCTTCTGGTCGCGGATCGCGCGATCGGGTCGGATCAGGACCAAAGCTTTGTCTACGTGGTCGACTCGAAGAACATCGCACAGCTGCGTCACGTCACGATCGGACAGCTCGCAGACGGCTTGCGCGTGGTGAAGACCGGGCTGCAGCCAGAGGATATTGTCATTGTCAATGGAATCCTCAAGGTGCGTCCCAACAGCCCGGTGAAGCCGCAGCCGGGATCGATGGAGCAATTCAGCTCGAATGATCTTTCGCTTCCGCTCACGGAATCGAAATCGACAGCCTCATCCGGCAGCGTCGGCCCCAACAAGTCAACACGCTAAACGGGAAGGAGTACGAGGATGAAGTTGTCTCACTTTTTCATCGATCGCCCGATCTTCGCGATCGTGGTCTCCATCGTAACGGTGCTGCTGGGGGTGATCGCGTACCTGACCCTGCCGGTCGCACAGTATCCGGAAATCGCTCCTCCGACGGTAGTCGTTCAGGCGCAATATCCTGGCGCCGATCCCAAGACCTTGGCCGAGACTGTCGCCGAGCCAATCGAGCAGCAGGTCAATGGCGTTGAGAACATGTTGTACATGTCTTCCGTCTCCGCCATGGACGGTACGATGCAGTTAACCGTAACGTTTAAACTCGGCACCGACCCTAACATTGCCCAGGTCCTGGTTCAGAACCGCGTCGCAATTGCCGAACCGCAACTGCCGCTGGAAGTCAGAAACATCGGCGTCACAACCCAGAAACAATCCCCTGACATCCTGATGGCCATTGGGCTGACTTCGAAGAGCAATGCCTATTCCCCACTCTACCTCAGCAACTACGCCTATACCCAGATCGAGGATACCCTCAAAAGAATCGACGGTGTCGGAAACGTCGAGGTTTTCGGAGCACAGCCGTATAGTATGCGCGTCTGGCTGAATCCAGACCTGATGTTTTCCCGCGGCCTGACGGCCGACGACGTCGTTAACGCGATTCAGGCTCAGAACGTTCAGGTGGCTCCTGGGAGCATCGGCGCAGAACCCGCCCGGGCAAAAACAGAATTCCAACTCATCCTGAACACCAAAGGCCGTCTGATCACGCCGCAGGAGTTTTCAAAGATCATCCTGAAGCGCGGCAGCAACGGGCAACTGGTCTACCTCAGCGATGTTGCCAGGCTTGAACTAGGCAGCCAAAGCTACACCAGCTCGACCTACCAGGACGGCACGATTCCCGCCGTCGCCATCGGAATCTTTCAATTGCCGGGATCCAACGAGCTCAAAACTGCCGCGCTGGTAAAGAAAGCGATTGCAGATATGTCCAAATCGTTTCCTCCCGGTATGGAGTATTCGATCCCCTACGATCCAACGCTGTTCACTCAGCAGTCGATTGATGCCGTCTACGAGACGCTGCGGGACGCGGTGATTCTGGTGGTGCTGGTCGTGATGGTGTTTCTTCAATCCTGGCGAATTGCTTTGATTCCGTTAATTGCGGTGCCGGTTTCCCTGATTGGAACTTTCGCTGTGATGGCACCGCTGGGATTCTCGCTGAACTCGCTCTCATTGTTCGGACTGGTGCTCGCGATCGGCATCGTGGTCGATGACGCCATCGTTGTGGTCGAGAACGTTGAGCGCTGGATAGAACGGGGGCTGCCGCCAAAGGAGGCTACCAGAAGAGCCATGGACGAAGTCGGCGGTGCGATCATTGCAATCGCTGTTGTGCTGACGGCGGTTTTTGTGCCGACCGCGCTGGTGAGCGGCATCAGTGGCCAATTTTACCGGCAATTCGCGCTGACTATTGCCATTGCCACCTTGATCTCGGCGTTTAACTCGCTCACCCTGAGCCCGGCGCTGGCCTCCATTTTGATTAAGCCGGGCCATGCAAAGAAAGATATTCTCACCCGGTTCATTGACTTTTTGCTGGGCTGGTTTTTTCGATTGTTTAATCGCACGTTCGATCTCGGCATCAAGACGTATGGCGCCATCGTACGCAGGTTGCTGCGATTGAGTGCGATCGTGCTGGTCGTTTATGCCGGGCTGATTTTTCTTACCGGATCCCTGTTCAAGATTGTTCCGGCAGGATTTATTCCGACAATGGATCAAGGGTATCTCATCGTATTCGCGCAGTTACCCGACGGAGCTTCCCTCCAACGAAACGATGAGGTACGCCGACAGATTGGCCAGATCGGCAAAGAGATCCCGGGCGTTGAGCTAACCTTCGCGATTGAAGGTTTATCAATTCTCGACTCGACCATCAAATCCAATGCGCTGACCGTATTTTTTCCGCTCAAACCATTCAGCGAGCGCATTGGGCACCCGGAGCAATCGGCAACCGCAATCGTCGGGAAACTGCAGGCCGCCGTTTCTTCCATCCAGGATGCGTTTGTAATCGCTATCCAGCCTCCTTCGGTTCGAGGCCTGGGAAATGCCGGCGGATTCCAGCTCGAGATCGAGGATCGGAAAAACGCGGGGTTAGTGGCGCTTCAGCAGGCAACTGATGCAGTGGTGGCCGCGGCAAACGCGGAGCCCGGCCTCAGTGGAGTCTTCACGACATATCGTTCCCAGGTTCCGCAACTGTTCCTGGACATTGACCGCGAGAAAGCCCAGACACTGGATGTTCCGATGAGTTCAGTCTTTGACACTCTTCAGACCTACCTGGGCACAAATTACGTGAACGATTTCAATTTCCTCGGAAGAACCTATCAGGTTAACGTGCAGGCCGATGCTCCTTTCCGCGCGGACCCAGATCAGATCCTGAGGATGTACACGCGGAATAACTCAGGTGGAATGGTGCCTTTGGGCAGCATGATGGATATCAAGCGGATTAACGGTCCGGACACTGTCAGCCACTATAATGTCTATCCCGCTGCACTCATCCAGGGCGCAACGGTTCCGGGAGTAAGCTCCGGGCAGGCCATCGAGAAAATGGAGCGTATCAGCCGGGAGACGCTCCCAAGCCAGTTTGCTTACGAGTGGACTCAACTGACCTATCAACAGGTCACGGAAGGGAACACCGCCGTTCTCATCTTCCCGCTCTGCGTTCTCTTCGTGTTCCTCGCGTTAGCGGCTCAGTACGAGAGCTGGTCATTGCCGCTTGCGGTGATCCTGATTGTTCCGATGTGCTTATTTTCCGCGATGAGCGGTGTGTTTCTGCGCGGCCAGGACAATAATATTTTCACGCAGATCGGCTTCGTCGTCCTTGTCGGACTTGCATGCAAAAACGCCATTCTGATCGTCGAATTTGCTCGGCAGCAAATGGAGACCGGGCAGCATCGTATGCAGGCAGCAGCCGAAGCCGCGAGACTGCGGCTGCGCCCGATTCTCATGACGTCGTTCGCGTTTATTCTCGGCGTGCTCCCATTGGTCATCGCAAAAGGTGCGGGAGCCGAGATGGATCAGGCGCTCGGTACGGCGGTCTTTGCCGGGATGATCGGTGTGACTTTCTTCGGAATATTTTTTACGCCGGTATTTTTCTCCGTCATCATGAAATTTTTTGGGACACGCCCAGGAAGCAACCGCGGATCGCGTACCCGGAGCCAGCACCATGACGGCTCCGCCAACCGTGAGGAAAGCCGGGAGAGACTGGTTAGCAAACCATAATTTTCTTGTAATCACACCGCGGATTGTGTAGCACTAATCGGCGGGCGTCAGAGCGCGATGAAGTCCAGGTTTGCAACCTTGTTATGTGCAATGGCCTTGTTCCAGCTAATTGGAGGTCACTGGGCGGTTTTGCAGGTCACGGCCTGGGCTGGGATGCTGGTGAAGTATTCCGCAGCCGAAGGGATCGAAGTCGGTATCGCAAAAACCTTTGACGGAAAGCATCCTTGCAGCCTTTGTCTGAGCATTGCTAAGGATAAGCAGACTGAAAAGAAACAGACCTCGCGACTCGAAATTGCCAAAATATACCTGATCGCCAATCCTCAGAGTTGGACGCTTCAACCTCTCCGCGGCTATTGGCGTTTAGGGACGACGACGACCGCTTCACTGGTCGGCTTCGACACGAGTCCACCGGTTCCTCCTCCCCGGGTGGCCTAAGGGCTAGCTCAACCCGAATTCCAACCGCGCTTTCACGGCGCGCTTGGAAAGCCTTTACACTCGAACCGAGAGTCGCGCAGCCATTTTGCCGGCTTCTCACATCCCAAAAATTTTTCAGTTCGCTATGAACGATCCTTATGCTTTTAGAGGAGCGGTTTCATTTTCCGTCTCGATTATCATTCTTGTGGCGGTACCTCTGTCCGCGTTTTCTCACGGATTTGCCGGTGATCGTTTCTTTCCGGCAACACTGACCACCGATGACCCATTTGCTGCGAGCGAAATGTCATTGTACACCTTCAGTGAAATTCGTCAGCCCGGACAACCTTCGTTCAAGGATTTTGACAACGAGATGGACCTTTCTGTGCTGGTGTTACCGCTCACCGCACTGACCATCAGTGACGGTTACAGCATCCAGAAAGCGGCCAACCAGCGTGCGCAGACTGGGTTCGACACCGCTGAGCTCAACCTTCTCTATGAGTTTTTTGAGAACGACAAACACGAGATGATTACCTCCATTGGCCTGACGTGGGATATCGGCGGGAGCGGACGTAAATCGCTCGGTAATCCTTCTTATAGCACCTGGACCCCTACTTTTTACTTTGGAAAAGGTTTCGGTGATCTGCCCGATAGTCTCCCTTTTCTTAGACCATTCGCAATCACCGGAACCCTCGGGTTAGGTATTCCATCGAGCTCGGGTACCCAAAGCGACCCCAATCCCGACACGCTGCAATGGGGCTTAGCGCTCGAGTATAGCTTGATTTATCTGCAACAACACGTCAAAGACATCGGCTTAAAGGCGCCCTTCGACCGGCTGATCCCGCTTGTTGAGTTCCCCTTATCGACGCCATTAAATCGAGGGGTCGACACCCTAACCACCGGCACCGTCAATCCCGGGGTTATCTGGTCTGGCCAATTCTTCCAGATAGGAATCGAAGCAATGATACCGATCAACAATCACAGCGGTCACAATGTAGGAGTGATCGCTCAGCTTCACTTATATCTGGATGATATTCTGGCCAAGATTTTTAGCAAACCTATATTTGGTGGATAGAATAATGAAACGTTTAACACAATTGCTATTAACTACATGCACGGTACTGCTCCTCGTCCAGGGGAGTTGGGCACATGCATTCCTCGATCACGCGGAACCGGCCGTCGGAAGCCAGATCCATGGCGCACCGACCCAGGTGAAAATCTGGTTTACCGAGAAGTTAGAACCCGCCCTGAGTAAAATCCAGGTGTTCGATCCCTCCGGGGCGGAGGTCGATAAGCGTGACGTGAAGGTCGACCAGTCGAATGGTGCCCTGTTGACCGTTTCGCTTCCCGAACTCAAGCCGGGCAAATACAAAGTCGTCTGGCGCGCCGTGTCAGTAGACACTCATGTCACAACTGGAAACTTTACGTTCGAATTAATCTGAGTGGCAAATAGCAGCGGAGTGTTCCGGCTCCCCTGGAAAATTCTTCTGCCACAGCCCCTAGCGCTCACAAACGGTCAGCGTCGTGTCTGCGCATTCGAGGAGGTGCCTCGCCGATCGAATGCGCAGACACGACCCTTCTATGACACTTGCGTTGATATTGGTGCGTTGGTTGCATCTGTCCGCTTCGATACTGCTGGCCAGTCTGTTTTTGTTTGCGGCGACGATCCTCCGTCCCGGTGCGAGAAATTCTTCATCGGGAATTGGACGCCTGCTTGATACGATACAACGGCTAACCTGGCGGACCGCATTATGGACGCTTATCATAGCGTTCATATCGTGGTTAGCGTGGAGTTGGCTGGTCGCCTCAACCATGACCGGAGACGACTTAATTGAATGTTTACAGAGCGGCGACTGGCTGACCGTTGTGACCGGGACGCAATTCGGTCATATTTGGTTGTTCAGGGTCATTGTCAGCCTGGTGTTTGGGATCTTTCTCTGGGTCGTGGCAAGGAGACCGGGGAAACAAAGCTCATCGCAGATAACGCTCGCGGGGCTTTCGGTCATCGAGCTTTTCTCCCTCGCATGGGTGGGCCATGGCGCTGCAAGTCCTGGCCCGTTTGGAATAGTCCACCTTTTAGGGGATGCACTCCATCTGCTGACCGCAGCGTTCTGGCCGGGAGCTCTGGTGCCTCTCGCCGTATTCCTACTTCTGATGCTAAAATCAGACCAGGTCGATACAATCGCGCTGGTGGCGCAAGTTGTTCGCCGATTCTCTGCAAGTAGTCTGATTGCCGTGGCCGTTCTCGCAACGACAGGGCTGTTAAATAGCGCTTTCATGCTCGGAAGTTTGCCCGCGCTCCTGGCAACCCTTTACGGCCGGATATTAGTTTCCAAGCTCATTCTCTTTTCGGCCATGATCGGGTTTGGCGCTCGGAATCTTCTAGTGCTGAAGCCAATGATAGCGGTTGACCTGCCCGTAGCTAACCTTGCACAAAAGAGCCCCGTACGTTTACTGCTTCGCAACGTCCTATGGGAAATCGGGCTCGGTACAATAGTCATCCTGATTGTCGCGTCCCTTGGAATCACTCCGCCACCAATGCCCTGATAGCCATTTCAGCGGCCCGGGAGAAGTCAAACCCAGACCATAAACCAGCGTCGATTCAGCCAACAGCGCTCATCTTTCCCCACTGACAACTCCTTAAATCAGGTCATACTCCTTTGCCAGGCTCTCGAAAACAACCGCCGCTTTTGCAGCGTTTAGATAATGCGGCTCCGGCGATTGTGCAGCCAGGAACGCAACGGTCCATACGCACAGACTTCCCAGCGATTGCTGCCTGCGCGCGGTGTACGAGTCATAAATCCGCTCCGCCTGAAAATAGTCCTGATCCGCGCTCCCGGAGATGTTGTTCTCCAGGCGATTCAACCAGAGGTGATAAGCGATACGCTTGATCTTCTGAATCCGGCCCGAATCCTGGTTTGGGTATAGCGGCTCAGAATTACTTTCCACTTCTCGTTTCATCGGCGGCGATTTTCATTTCCCGTCGGGTGTGGGCGTTTCCAGTTTTGTGTTTCTCCTTCCCAGATTTGCGGGTGGCTGCGGCCATCCGTTGGCTTTGATGCATCCTTCTCGCGCCCGCTCTCCTGACCTCTGCTGGCGGGCCCAATGCATCATCAGATTCTTTGCGCGCGGCCGGAAGCGTTTCGTCCGTTTGCAGAATCGATTCGTCAGCGGAAATCGGCGCAACCTTCCGTACTGGCGCTTCAGCGACCGCCAGGCGATCTGTCGAGAGCGTCACCGGATCAGACTGATTCGCGTCGAGGTGGCCACCATGATCCTGCACCCCGGGAGCGCTATCCTGGAACACACTTGGCGGCGATGAGGCATGAGCGAGAGTCGGATGCTTCATTCTGGGCGCACCTGTGGTAAGCGCAGTGAATCCGAGCAAACAGATCGGAAACGCAATGCACACAACAATCAGCACACCCAACGCACTGGATACAAGAGACGCTCTTTCAGAACCTGACAGTCCATGGACCAGCCTGACCTCGGCTCGCTCGATGACGGGCAAAAGAGGATAACCGAGCTTGGTCATCCCCGAGCGTACCCCATATATTGTGCTTGGCAATAGCACGAATCACAATATTTGGTGGCGACCGAGAATTAAATGGTGTCATCCTGCTCAAGGGATCATCCCAAATTTCCCTTGCGGGCTAATGCGAGACACAGGCCGGGGCGAACCTGACCGGAACCGGCCGGGTCAATAAGTCGACATAGAAGGCATAAAACTCGGCATTATTCAGGTGAAAGATCACTTTCGAGTCCTGAAGCAGACCGATCGAGGGGAATGGATCGGACGTATACGGAATCGACTTGCCGTAGTTCGCGTCAAAGGTCGTATGCAAATCCACCCAGAGATCGCGCACATCGGTCGCGAACTCCGGATGCACGAAGTACGCAAACGCTGTCGTATCGTAAATATAGGGAACATAAGGCGGCGGCGCCGAGCCAAAGAATGATTCAAAATTCTGCTCATAAAGCTGCTCGATGATCGTCTGCGGTGTATGTTGGACGATCTGTTCATAAACATCCTTGGTTAAAGGGATCGTATTCGTGCAATCCAATGGGATGATGAAATGCGGAATGGCCGCTCGGAGCACGACCTGCGTCGCTTCAGGGTCGAACCACCAGTTGAACTCCGCATTGTCAAGATAAGCGTTCCCGGGCGCGTAGATCTGGCCCGCCATCGTGACGACTTGTTTGATTAACGGAACAATCGTAGGATCCTTCCGGATCGCCATCGCCAGATCCGTCGGAGGCGCAATCTCCAGGATTGTCACTTCGTGAGGATACCGATGGATGCTGTCGATGATGAAATCGACCGCATCCTCTTTTGCTGGGCGGGTATGAGTCGCAAAGCCATCCGGCGGCGGCACCAGCTGGTTCAGAGTTGGTTGCGGGCTCGAGTAGGCGCCGACATAGTCGATTGGCGGACCGGACAGCGAGACTTCGTACAGGAACGATTTATAATCGTGCAGGATCGGGTACTGCGAACCGACGTAGACTTTTACCCTGTTCTCTATTCCTAGACGTTCTACGGCCTTGAGACATTCGGCGACCTCCTGGTCGCGCCATTCGTTGCCGGAGGCAACTGTAAAACCCAGGAGGTCAATCGTCCCCTGAGCGTATAGCTGAGCCGCCATCACGGCGACCTGACCGTCGTCACCGATCGTATTGAAATCCGTGTCGATAATGACTTTTGGAGGCGCGGCAATGGGAGAGACGGCGAATGTAGCGCCGGTGTTGAAAAGCAATGCGCAAATTGCTGCGCGAAGGATCTTGGAGGTTTTCATAGTTAGACTTCCTGTCTGGGAACGGGGTTAGTGACGTAGTGTCGAATCCCCGTACGAGTGTGCTCTGTGACTTATTTTCTTTGTCTGCCAACTGGACGCCGATTACCGGCGCCCGGAGTGAAAATTTTTTATCCGCCGCTG
>CAZMNG010000080.1:0-9876 GCA_964567505.1 uncultured Chthoniobacterales bacterium | reverse complement strand
AACGCCGGCTGTCTCGGTGGTCGACCTGACCGTTCGCACGGTGAAAGAGACGAGCTACAAGGAGATCGCCGCTGCGATGAAAAACGCTAGTGAGACCTATCTGAAGGGTATTCTCGCTTACACGGAGGATGAAGTTGTCTCGACCGATTTTCTGCACAGCTCCTACTCCAGCATTTTCGATTCAACCTCTGGCATCGAGCTCAACAGCCGGTTCTTTAAATTGATCAGTTGGTACGATAACGAATGGGGTTACTCGAACCGATGTGTTGATCTTCTGAAACACATCCTTTAACCGGACCCCAGAATATGGCAAAATTATCGGTCCGCGACCTTGACGTTAGAGGCCGCCGAGTGTTGACCCGTGTCGATTTCAACGTTCCGACGGAAGAGATCGACGGGAGAATTCGAATCACGGACGATACTCGGATCAGGGAAAGCCTTCCAACGATCGAGCTGTTGCGCGCGAAGGGTGCCAAAGTGGTTTTACTTGCGCATTTTGGTCGTCCAAAAGGCCAACGGAATCTCAAGTATTCTCTCAAGCCGGTTGCGGACCATCTGACGCAGATGCTTCCGCCGCCGATGAGTTTCAGTGCTGAAGTCATCGGGCCGGAGGCGGAGGCCGCCTCCAAAGCGTTGCCCGATGGCGGAGTCCTGCTGATAGAGAACGTCCGGTTCTACAAAGAAGAAGAAGCGAACGATGACGGATTCGCGCAATCGCTTGCCAAACTGGGAGATGTTTACGTCAATGACGCGTTTGGAGCAGCACACCGGGCGCACGCCAGCACGGCCGGCGTCGCCAAGTTCCTGCCGCAGGCGGCCATGGGATTGCTCATGGAGCGGGAACTTCAGTATTTGCACGACGAATTGGCTAACCCGGATCGTCCATTCCTGGTGATTCTCGGTGGATCCAAGGTTTCGGATAAGATCGAAGTGATAAAGGCGCTGATGGCAAAGGCTGACGTATTCCTGATCGGTGGAGCCATGGCACACACATTCTTCAAGGCGCTCGGTATCCCGACCGGTGCAAGCCGGGTCGAAGCCGACAAGGTCCATCTGGCAGAGGAACTCCTGGCGCTCGCGAAAGAAAAGGGAATCAAGTTTCTTGTGCCGGTTGACAGCCTTGAGACAGACGAGTTTAAAGCAGGTGCCAATACGCGGAACACGCCGCTTCTTTCGCCTTCTCATGGCATCAGCGATGGCTGGCAGGCGGTCGATATCGGCCGGGAAACAATCGCGTTGTACAAGGCCGAGATCGCGCGTGCCAAAACGATCGTCTGGAACGGCCCGGTCGGCGTGTTTGAAATCCCTGATTTTGCGACTGGCACCAGAGAAATTGCCGCGGCGCTGGCGGAATCCGACGCAAAGACAATTATAGGTGGCGGAGATTCTGTGACCGCGGTGAAACTGTTCGGCTACGCGGACAAGATGACTTTTATCTCCACGGGAGGTGGCGCTTCGCTTGAACTGTTGGAAGGGAAGGAACTTCCCGGAGTCGCTGCGCTTACGGAAAACTAGTTATGCGGAAAAAAATTCTGGCGGCAAACTGGAAGATGAACCTCACACAGAGTGAGGCTGAATCTTACCTTGCGACGTTTGTTTCGGAGATTGGAGAAGTTGACGACGTCGAAGTGGTGATCATTCCGCCATTCACTGCGATTCCTGCGCTGGTATCAGCCTCTGAAAAAGTGCCGAGCATTCGTATTGGCGCCCAGAATATGCATTGGGAAAAGAGCGGGGCATTCACCGGTGAGGTGAGTGCCGCGATGTTGCGCGCGCTTTTTGTCAAATATGTCATTCTTGGGCATAGCGAACGACGGGCACTTTTCGGTGAGACAGATGAAATCGTGAACCGAAAAGTACGCGCTGCTCTGGATGCAGGGCTCCGCCCGATTCTGTGTATCGGAGAGACGCTCCACGAACGCGACAACAACAAAGTGGAAGAGGTCCTGGGACGGCAATTGCGCAAAGGTCTGGAGGGCGTGTCCCAGAAAGATCTGTCTGATATCGTGATAGCTTACGAACCCTGCTGGGCGATTGGAACGGGGCGATCCGCGACCCCGGCCGAAGCCGAACATGCCCACGGCTACATTCGTTCAGTCCTCTCCGAGTTTTCAAACCCGGCGACCGCTGACCGGGTCCGGATTCAATACGGCGGCAGCGTGAAACCGGAAAACACGGAAGAATTGATGCGCCAGAAGAACATCGATGGTGCCTTGATTGGTGGAGCCAGCCTGGACCCGCGAAGCTTCGCTCGTATTATTAGTCGCACAGAAGCGACGCTGCGTTAGGCCAAAACTATCCCTTCGCCTCCGGCTTTGGTGCCGGCTTCGGTGTCGCAACCGTTACAGCCATGCCGTTTGCTAATCCGTCCGATGGGTTGACGATCACCTGATCCGTTTCACTCAATCCCTGGGAGATCTCGAGTTTGTCGCCGAGGTCGCGGTTAATCACGATTTTTCGAATTTCGACTTTCCCGTCCGGGTGGACGACCCCGACGGCAGGACCTTCCGATCGGAACAATAGCGCGTTAGAGGGTATGGTTACCAGCCCCGTGTTACCGACCAGTTTCAGCGTGATCTGAGCGTACGCGCCCGGGAGCAGTTCGTGATTTTCATTCGGCACCTCGAGCTCAGTCAAAAGGGTGCGGGAACTCGGATCGATGGCCCCGGCGGTATTGGTCACGCGCGCCGGATATTTCTTCCCTGGAAGTTCGTTCAACGTCAAGTCGGCTTCCACGCCCGGCTTCACGAATCGGGCGAAAGTTTGCGGCACGTTGATGTACACCCGCAGTGGGGACGTTTGCTCCATCCGGAACAGTTGGCCGCCGGAGCCCGACGGGACGTAAGCACCGATATCGGTGGCTCGTTCCGTCACGATGCCATCAAACGGCGCTCTGACAACTTTGAAGTCCTCGAGCGCCGATAGCGCGTTCACCGAAGCGACGTCTGCATTGACTGTCGCGACGCTTTGCCGGTAAGTGTCCGAGGCCGTGTCCATATCTTGAGCGGCAATTACGCGCCGGCTAAAAAGGTCCTGATCCCGCTTGTAGGTCACTTCCGCCAGGTCTCGAGCGGCTTCGGCCACCTTGAGCTGTGCTTTCGCCTGGCTCCACTGTTGATCGACTTGCGGGGTATCGATCTCCGCGAGCACGTCACCTGTCTTGACCTGTGCGCCGATCTCGAAATACCACTTCTTCAAGTAGCCGCTGGTCTGCGCAAATATCGGCGCCTCGATGTAGGCTCTGGTCTGACCCGGCAACTGTAGCGGGATAGTCGTCGGCGCTGCGCCCGGATGAATCACCGCAACGACCACTTGCGAAGCATCGTTGGATTGCGTTTGAAGATTGTTGGTCGTCGTTGTGCGGGAGTTGATTCCGAGAACGGCCAACGCGATGAAAAGGGCGCCGCCGGCCAGAAAAGAGAGCTTAACTCCCGTTCGGTTGGTGGCCGGTTCGCCGGTTGGAGGGTTTTGTTCCAATGTTTTGGTTTCTCTTAAAGTACCCTGAGTCATTTTTCTCTCCAAGAAAAGTTAGCTGGCACTGTGGGCGGTAACTGGTACCCGCGGGTCATATTTGCTTCTGCGAATGACGGCGAAGACCGTCGGCACGAAAAAGAGCGTTGCGATCGTCGCAAACAGCAGTCCTCCGATTACGGCTCTTCCCAGTGGCGCGTTCTGCTCGCCACCTTCCCCCAAGCCCAGGGCCATCGGCACCATTCCGATGATCATCGCCAGCGCGGTCATAAGGACCGGGCGCAGCCGAACGTAGCCCGCCTGCAGCGCGGCTCGGTAGGAGTCCTTGGACTCCTCGAGGACCTCGTTAGCGAACGTAACAACAAGCACGCTGTTTGCCGTTCCGACACCCATGCACATGATCGCTCCCATCAACGCGGGCACGCTCAGTGTGGTCCCAGTCACAAACAGCATCCAGACGATACCGGCGAGTGCCAGCGGCAGCGCAGTGATGATAATCAACGGCTCGGTCCAGGACTGAAAATTGACGACCATCAGCAGGTAAACCAGCAACATCGCGAATACCAAACCGCCGATCAGGCCGGTGAATGATTCTCTCATTGTCTGCACCTGGCCGCGCAGGACCAATCGGGAACCGCGTGGCAGATCCTTCTGAGCGCCATCCATCACCTTCTGGATCTGCGAGGCAACGTATCCCAGGTCTTTTCCTTCAGTCGCGCCATAAATATCGATGACCGGTTGAATATTATAGTGCGTAACAATCGGCGCTTCGGTGCTGCGATTGAATTGAACAAGGTTTCCGAGAATCTGTGTCGGTGCACCGGTCGCAGAAATCCCGGACGCCGGCGTCGTCGAGGCAGTCCCTGCCGGCCCGAGGATCGGCAGGTTTTGCAATGCATCCAGTGAATCGATGCTGTACTGAGGTGATTGTGTGTTCAGGCTGTAACTGACTCCATTTTTCGGATCGACCCAGAAATTGGGGTTGGTCTGGACCGACCCGCTCAATGCACCCAATAACGAATTGGCGACCTGGCTTTCGGTGATCCCAAGTTGCGACGCAAGGGTCCGGTCGACGACAGCGTTCAGTCGGGGCGAGTCCTGGGGCTGCTGAACTCGCACGTCTACCGCGCCGGGAATCCGGGAAATCTGGTCAACAAGCTTGTAAGCGACCCCTGCATTCGCCGCAATGTTCGCACCGATAACCTGCACATCGATTGGTGCGGGCAATCCGAAGTTCAAGATTTGTGCAACAATATCTGCCGGCGGGAAGGAGGTGATGACACCAGGAAAATCGCGGTGGATGCGTTTGCGAACCTTGCTCACGAATTGCGCCGTCGGATCATGTTTCTCATTGAGCGAAACGAGGATGTCAGCGTCCGCCGCGCTCGCGACCCCGGAGTTCGAGTAGGTGAGGTTGATGCCGCTATAGGGCAACCCGATGTTGTCGATGATCCCTTTCAACTGCTCCTTTGGAATCTCCTGGCGTATAGCAACCTCGATCTTATCGATCTGCCGCGCCACCTCCTCGATTCGCGTTCCGCTCTTCACGCGCGTATGCAGTGTGAACTGACCGGCATCGACCGCCGGGAAGAAGTCCTGGCCCAGCCAGGGAACCAACAGCATCGACAACGCTGCAAATCCGATGAACAGGATCACCACGATTCGCGTATTGCGCAGGCACATCGCAAGCAAGTCACGATAACCCTCACGAAATAAGTCAAACTGCCGGTTGAACCCGCGATTGATTGCGCCGAACACTCCGAACACGGCGAAGACCGGATTCGCGCGCTTGGCTGGCAGGCCCTTCTTTCCTCCGTCCTGATTGTGTTTCGCGTGATCGCCTCCCAGCCAGTACATCGAGAGAGTCGGAACTAGCGTTCGAGAAAGAATATAGGAAGCGAGCATCGCGAAGATGACGGCTTCACCGAGGGGCGCGAACAAGAACTTGGCGGTGCCGCCCAGGAAAAAGATCGGCACAAACACGATGCAGATACAGAGGGTCGATACGAAGGCAGGAACAGCGATTTGGGCGGCGCCGTCCAGAATCCCGTCATGCAGTGATTTTCCTGCTTCCAGATGCCGGTCGATGTTCTCGATCGTCACGGTTGCGTCGTCGACGAGAATGCCGACTGCCAACGCCAGTCCGCCGAGCGTCATGATGTTGATGGTTTCGCCCAGCGCCGACAACACCGCCAGCGACGATAGAATTGAGAGCGGAATCGAGACCGCAATAATCAGCGTGCTTCGCCAGCTCCCGAGAAACAGGAGAATCATCAGGGCCGTCAAGCACCCTGCAATCACCGCTTCCTTCACAACTCCTTCAATGGCTGCCGTCACGAAAATCGATTGGTCTGCGAGTGTCTGAATGTTCAACCCTTCCGGCAGTGTCGGCCGAAGCCGTTCGACGAGTTGTTTTTCTCCTTGCACAATATCCAGGGTTGAGGCTTTACCACTTTTTTGGACCTGGACCATTGTTGCCCGACGGCCGTCAAATCGGACAATATTTGTCTGTGGGATCGACCCGTCTCGCACACTTGCAACGTCACGGATGTAAACGGTGGTTCCGTTTACCGTGCGGATCGGGATGTCCGCTATCTCCTTAATCGTTTTCGGACTCGCATTCAGTCCGATATCGAATTCCTGCTCCCCGATTTTGGCCGTTCCTGAAGGCAGAATGACGTTTTGCGCGTTCACGGCATTAATGACATCCGCCGGAGAAATGCCTCGGGCCTGGAGTTGTTGATTGTCGATGTCGATCGAAACTACGCGTTGTTTGCCGCCGTACGGGTAGGGAACCGCCGCGCCTGGAACCGTGACCAGTTGCACCCGAAGAAAGTTCAGCGAAAGGTCGTTCAATTGCTGCTCTGAAAAGTTGGCGCCGCTCAGCCCAAGACGCAGAACCGGTACATTCGACGCGCTGAAGCTCAAAATCAGCGGTGGCGTTTCTCCCGGGGGCAACTGCTTCAGCACGGCTTGGGAAGCGGCAGTCAACTGCGCCATGGCGACCGGAACGCTGGCATTCGGCTGGAGATAGATTTTGACGACACCGATGCCGTTGTATGTGGTGGACTCAATATGCTCGATGTCGTTGACAACGGTGGTCAGGATCCGCTCGAAGGGCGAGGTGATCCGGTTCGCAAAATCCTGAGCCGGCATCCCTGTGAAGTTCCAGATGGCCGCGCAAACCGGAATGTTGATATCGGGGAAGATATCTTTCGGTGTCTTTAAGATGGAGAGAATACCGGCAATCAGAATGAAAATCGCGAGAACAATAAAAGTGTACGGGCGCCGCAAGGCTAACTGCACGATCCACATAGATTATTCCTTGAAAGCGAAATCCAGCGGCTTACTAACGCGCATCCCGGCGGAAGAAGCAAACTAAGTTGACCAGTCGGTCATGCGAATCCAACAATCCTTGATCCCCGTCCGGTTGCCATGATTTTCATTGGAATGATTCGCGCGTGTTCTAGGAGTTTTCGACTGAAGGAAGCCGATTCGGAGAGCAGGGCACGGAGGGAAAGTTCACCACAAATGCACAAAGGACGCAGAGGTTCGGAATCAGGGATTTAACATTGATACTGTTGGAGTCGGCCAGTTTCCGGCTTCAGGTCCTAATCCAATCATTCATTCCGAAACTCTGCGTCCTTCGTGCCTTTGTGGTGAATCCATCCCTCTGTGCCCTCCTTTACCTTCTCGCCTTCTGTGCCTCTGTGGTGGAATCCCGCTTTTATCGGTACGCCTCCCTGAATTCACGCGGGCTTAGCCCTTCCACCTGCCGGAACAACCGGGTGAAATACGATGGGTCTTCGAATCCGAGTTCATACGCGATCTCTGAAACGTTCAGATCCGAATGCGCTAAAAGCCGTTTCGATTCGAGTATCAGTCTGGCCTGCAGATGGTCGGTGAGATTCCTGGCTGTCTCCTGACGCACAAGCTGGTTCAGCCAACTCCGGGATACCCCGAGCACCCTGGCAATCTCTGACGCTGTCCTCAGCTGGTATGGACGAGCGTTCAGCTTTCGCAGAAATCGGGCGGTCAGCGATGAATACTTCCGGAACGGGCTCGACGCAGATTGCGCATCCAGACATCGCCGGATTTCAACAAATAAAAGACGCACGAAGGCTGCTGTCGCGGATCGATAGCCAAGCCGTTTTGACTTGGATTCTTCGTAGATCCGCTCGCAATAAGACTGAACGATTTCAATGGCCGGTCCGCGCACAGGCAACACGTTCTGGATTTGGGCGGGATCGAATGACGGGCATTCCAAATAGAGATCGACTGAGTGTCCCTCCGTTTCCAGAAAGTCTTCCTGGAAAGATAAGATGAATCCCGCGGCCCGGCTCTTTTCTCCGAAAGTATGAACCGCTCCGGGTGGAACGAAAACCAGCGCGAACGCCTCAACTGGCAAATGATAGAAATCGATGTTGAACGACGGCGCATCGCGCGTCATCCAGAAGATCTGGTAAAAGTCGTGCCGATGGGCTCGCTCCCGGTTCTGTCGCAATTGCACGGCCTCTTCGAAGGTGCTGACGTGTAGCTTCTCCCGCGCATCGGCCCCGTAATCCGCGAATGAGAAGACAGCAGGCTCTGGCGCGATCGGATTGGAATTCGGTCTTTGAAGGTTTTCCACAAGCAAAAAATAACGAGCGCCCTCCGTGCTTACGGAGCGCAAAGAATAGCCGCTGATGCAGTGTACCCATGCAGGAACGTCTTGCCGCCCACCGGGCCGATCTCGCCGTTGCAGAAAAAGCCGGCCAATGGGATATCTCCGAGAATCTTCGCAAGCGTTTCCGCATCGTGATCGCGAATCCCGAACAAACCTTTGCCGCGGCCTGCACACGAAAAAAGCAGAATAGCGATCGGACCCGACAGCTTCTTCTTGATCTGCTCAGAAGCCAGCACGAGATCTTCGTGCGCGGACCTGGAATCGCGCAATTGAAACTGAACAGTCTGTCCAACCCGAGGGCGAGCCGAAACTGCGACCGCACCGATTCGAGGGTCCGCTCCCAGAATATTGCGGATCAAAAAATCTCCCTGTTTAAAGTTTTCGATGTACTCCGAAATTGCCAGACCCAGGAACAGGTTGTTTTGAACCGTATGACGCTGCTCAGCCGGGATGCTTAGAAACGCCGCCTCCAAAGCTTTATAGGCCGGCAAGTTCCCGATCTCGAGGATCACGTTATCCTGGGCCTTTGTGATCGGCGACGCATCGCCGATCGGGCGGCAGCCCTGGCTCACAAGCGAACGCACGGCCAGGCCCGGCTTGAACCCGACAACCAGGACCGGCGAGTCGCACACCTGGCCATCCTTGACCAGAAAATACTCCGGCTCGGTGGAACTTGCCAACCCACCGAGCATCGGGGAGGCCGGGTAGGCCGCGCTCCAGCCAGCCAGCCACCTTTCGAATCCGTTGCACAGCGGATTGACAAGGGCGATCCAGGAGGTCACCGCGTCCGCGGTGAGACCGGTCGCTGCATACCAATACTCCGGGCCGGTCGATTCTTCGATCTGTGCCTCGCTGATTTCTACGACGCAAAAGCTGTCGGTCGGCAGCGACATCAGCGTCAGCCCGAGGCTCGGCTCCCGCTCGATCTCCGTTCGGTTTGCAATGACTCCCCAGCCGGAACAACCCACGAGTCGTGGAACGCGCGCATGCAACCGGATCAACTCGAGGGTGTCCTCGAGGTACGGACGCCATTCCCGAGTGAAATAAACAAACCCCAGAGAAGCGTTCGAGCCGAGTTCATCCCGGAGCGACTCCGCAATTGCGATTACCGTTTTCTCCGAGTAACCTCCGGCAAATATCCGTGCTGCAGCTCTCGGTACCATCTGCAATACTCTACGAGATGCTGTATCGGATTCAAAACCTTCTGTGCGCTCTCTTTTGGTTGCGACCACGCCTCGTATCCGGTTAGTTTTCGAATCGCTGATGCGCATTGTGATTACCGGCGGCCCTGGCAGCGAACCGATCGATCGGGTGCGGTGCATCAGCAATCAATCGACCGGCGAATTGGCGTTCAAACTTGCTCGACGCTTCGGGGACGCTGGGCATCGGGTCGAATTGTTTTTGGGAAATGGAGCGATCTGGCGGTTGGAGACCGCGACCTTTTTTCAGACGACGGACGACCTCGAACGGTTACTAAACGAAATCACCGAACGCCATCGCGTGGACGCGGTCTTGCACGTCGCGGCACTTTCCGATTTCGCTGTCGGTGAAATAGTCGTTTCCGGCCGACGATCTAATGCTGCAAAAATCTCCAGCGATGCGGATTCGGTTTTGCTCCGGCTTGTGCCGCGTCCGAAATTGATTCGCCGTTTGCGGGCTCTCTTTCCAAACGCCTATATCGTGGGTTGGAAATTCGAACTTGAGGGGACGCCGGCGGACGTCGTGCGGGAAGGTGTGCG
>CAZMNG010000079.1:0-9888 GCA_964567505.1 uncultured Chthoniobacterales bacterium | reverse complement strand
TGAGGGCGATTTTACGCCGGCTGAAACTGGTTGGGCAAAGAGCGCCGGCTGTATTCCGGTCAGTCTCGGCCCAATTGTCCTTCGGACGGAGACGGCCGCAATCTTCAGTTTGAGTGTGCTTGCTTACGAGCTACAGGGGCAGGAGGCGTAACCCGCAGTCAGTTATCAGTGACAGTCGTCAGCGCGCGAACGTGCGCCCTGTTTTTCCTTGCCAACAATTCACTTCGTCCGCATTGTTCGACTCGTGATCCGCTCCGGGTGGGTTTGCGTTGCGGTGTTGCTCTTTTTTGTCAGTCGAGCCATCGCGTTTGACTGGACGCTGGTTAACTTCGACGGACGAGACTACGTGCCGATTGAAGATGTTGCGAAGTTCTACAGCTTCACACAGGCGAGTTACTCCGGTGATGCAATTGCGCTACAGGGCACAACGCTCCGGATGATCGGTGGAGTGAACTCTCGCGAACTCTATCTGAACGGGCTGAAATTCATTCTCAGTTTTCCGATTGTCAGAGTCGATAATCGAGTCCTGATGTCTCGGATGGATCTGAGCAAACTCGTGGAGCCGGTCCTGAGACCCGCCCGGATCGACGCAAAACCGGTCCGCACAGTCGTTTTGGACGCCGGTCATGGCGGGTACGACCAGGGTGCAACGAGCATGCTGGGGAGCGAGAAGGATTTTGCCCTCGAGGTGGTTGAGCGTGCGCGCGAGCTGTTGACACGGGCAGGATTTAACGTTCGCCTGACTCGGTCCGGGGATGTGTTCATCCCGCTTGAAGACCGGGCCGCGTTTGCCAATCGGCAATCGAACGCCGTGTTTGTGAGCGTGCATTTCAACGCCGGAGGACGCCAAGATGCGGGCGGGATTGAAACTTATTGTCTGGCTCCACGCGGTGTTCCATCGACAAACAGCCTGAATCTTACGCTTTCGGATTTTGAGCCCTCCATCGGCAATATTCGAGATCCCGAAAATATCGCGTTAGCGACGGCGATGCACGCCGCGCTGATCACGCGCGTGGGAGCCGGCGATCGCGGGATCAAACGAGCGCGGTTTGCCGTCCTGCGCGACACGAGCATCCCGGCGGTACTCATAGAGGGAGGCTTTCTGACTAATCCGCTGGATCGGATTCGGATCGCAACGCCTGTCTACAGGCAACTCCTGGCACAGGCGATTTTGCAAGGCGTGCAATCGTACAACCGAGCGCTTAATCGCGCCGGTAGCTCGGACAAAATGATGGTCAAGCGAATAGAAACCTCAGAACCGGCATCGACCGATCCAGGAGCTTCCATCTGGGATCCGATGAAACCGAATGCATATACGCTCCCGGATGATGGACGAAAGTGAATTAGACCTTCGACCGATCGGAGTGTTCGATTCGGGCATCGGCGGTTTGACGGTCGTTCGCGCGCTCCGAGACCTGTTGCCGCAAGAGGATATATTCTATATCGGCGACAATGCCCGATTACCCTACGGCGGCAAAAGCAAATCCACGATCGAACGATACAGCATAGAAATCAGCGGATTGCTGCTGGCGGAAAACGCGAAAATGATCGTGGTCGCATGCAACACTTCCTCCTCTTTGGCGATCTCCAGACTACGGGAAATTTTGAAAGTGCCGGTTGTGGGGGTTATTGCGCCCGGCGCCCGGACGGCGGTGAAAAAGACGCGAAACGGGCATATCGGCGTGATCGGCACGAAGTCGACGATCCAGAGCCAGGCGTACGAGCGAACGATTCAAGCGTTAAATCCGACGGTGCGCGTCACCAGTCAGGCCTGTCCGTTACTTGTGCCGTTGGTCGAAGAAGCGTGGCTGGAAGAAGAGATAACCCGCGAAGTCCTGCACCGCTATCTCGATCCGGTTGTCGATTCCGGGATCGATACGCTGGTGCTTGGGTGCACGCATTATCCGTTGCTGGCGCCGCTGATTCAGGAGGTTTGTGGACCGGAAATTCAGTTGGTCGATTCTGCAATGAATTGTGCTGTTGCCGTCCAGCAGACACTGCGCGAGTGGGACCTGGAAAATGGGCGTGCGCACCCAGGCAAACTGAACGTCGCGCTAACCGACAGTTCGCACTCGTTCCTGAGCACTGCGACAAAAGCGCTTCGGTTGGAAATTCACTCTCTGGAAACGAGAACCGTGCAGGGCGTTGTGATCTTGGACGCTACCTCGTAATCACCCGGTTCACCTGATGCCGGTTAAATGAAACAATCTCAGTCACATTCGCTGCACGGAGTACTCCGGCCAGCTTGTCGTAATCTTCTCCCACCTGCACGTACGAATGCGCATCCGACGCGGTTGTGATCGGAATCCCGAGTTGGACAGCCCTCTTTAGAATCGACACCTGGGGATACTGTTCGCCAACGGGTTTGCGCCAACCGGCTGTGCTCGCTTCGATCGCCAGTCCGCCTTTGTGGGCGATCTCGAGGATGGGACCAAATCGGGAGACTGGATCATAGCGTTCCGGAAATAAGCGGTGAATTTTGACCAGATCCAGATGGGCCAGGCAGTCGATGAACCCGCGTGCTATCAGTTTCTCCAGTTCGCGCGTGTATTGATAGAACGCTTCGGACGCCCCTAGCGCCTCGATCTGGCCGGGTTCACCCGTCCGATCAAGCATCTCGGTTTCGCCGTTGAAGTAGTGGACCGAACCGAGTACGAAATCGAGTCGATCCCAATTCTTTTCGACCCACCGAAGTCCGGTTGCCGATGTGAACGGATCGTTATCGAGTTCGATCCCTGCCAGGATTTCCACATCTGGATTCCTTTCCCGCAGACGGTTGATCACGTCGAAATCAAACCCTGCAATGTATCGGTCATGGTCGGTGAAAGCAATGCTTTGGATCTGTTTTGGGCGACACTGGTCGATCCAGGGCTGTAAAAGATCGATCGTGTACGGGCGCTCAGTGTGGGCCTGCGGATGCGTGTGGTAATCGCAGTTAGGAAACATAGGTAAAGGTTCGCTTTCTGTGCTGGACGAATTGCCTCTTTTGAGGCAATGGTTCAACGATTTTTTCGTCAGGCCGCAAATTCTGATGACTGTATGAATGACGTGCTGAACAAAGCCACCGTGCTTGTTTTGAACCGAAATTGGCAGGCGATTGATGTAAAGACACCTGCACAGGCCTTTTGCATGATGGCAAACGGCAACGCAACTGCCCTTGATATGTGTGGCGCAGGTGATATGCGCCCGGTGCGATGGCAGGAGTGGCTCTCGCTTCCGGTCAGGGAAGAGGATTACGCAGTCCGAACAGTTCGTGGATTAGTTAGGATCCCGACCGTTTTAGTGTTGGCCCGTTACAGCAAGGTGCCGAAGCGCCGGCCAAAGCTCTCTGCGAAGGGGATTTGGGAACGAGACGGCGGGCATTGCCAATACACCGGCAAGAAACTCGCGCCGCATGAGGGAAATATTGATCATATCGTACCGCGATCCAGGGGCGGAGGGACGACATGGGAGAACTGCGTTCTGGCCGACAAACGGATCAACAGCATCAAAGGGAATCGCCTTCCTGAAGAGGTTGGCTTGCAATTGCGCAAGATGCCGCAAACCCCGCGAGAATTGCCTGTTAGCTCGTTTATCCGAAACGCCCACAATATCGACGACTGGGATCATTTCCTCATCACGAAGATCAAGTAACCGGTTGCGGAATTGCGGCCTCCGCATCAGATTCCGCTTCCCATGAGTGCCGAGATTTCAGCCGCCTACGACCCGAGTTTGGTGGAGGAAAAATGGTACCGGGTCTGGCTGGGACAGAAATGTTTTCAGGCGAACACGGAATCGCGGAAGCCCTCGTACGCCATAGTCATTCCGCCCCCGAACGTGACGGGTGTGTTGACCATGGGGCATGTTCTGAACACCACGATCCAGGATATCCTGGCACGACGAGCCCGCGCGCTGGGGAAAGAGGTGCTATGGCTCCCTGGAATGGATCATGCCGGTATCGCGACGCAAAACGTTGTCGAAAAGAGGCTTCGAGCCGAGCAGAGGACCAAGCATGATCTTGGGCGCGAAGCCTTTATCCAAGAGGTTTGGGAATGGAAAGAGAAATATGGCGGGATCATTATTGAGCAGCTTAAACGGTTAGGCTGTTCCTGCGACTGGTCCCGCGAACGATTTACCATGGATCCGGCATACATCCGGACCGTGCAGGAAACGTTCGTGGATCTGTACCGAAAGGGTCTAATCTACCGCGGGAAACGCATGGTCAATTGGGACCCGGTCTACCAGACGGCGCTGTCGGACGAAGAGGTCATTCCGACGCTGACGAAGAGCAAGCTCTATTACATGCGGTATGAGGTCGTTGAAGAACCCGGCACCTATCTCGAGATCGCGACTACGCGTCCCGAAACGCTGATGGGGGACACCGGCGTCGCGGTTAATTCCAAGGACCCTCGATATCAGCGGTTAATCGGCCAGCATTGCTGGCGGCCTTTCCCGCGCGCGGCGATCCCGATCGTCGGCGATGACGCGATTGATCCGGACTTCGGCACCGGTGTCCTCAAGGTTACGCCTGCCCATGACAAAGCGGACTTTGCGATAGGCCAGCGTCACGGCCTGGAAGTCCTTGATGTGCTGAACCCGGACGGGACATTGAACGCGGTCGCCGGCCCGGAATTCTGCGGGATCGATCGGTTCGAAGCTCGCAAAAAGGCGGTCGCAAAACTACAAGAGCTCGGCTTGCTCGTGCGTGAAGATGATTACCAGAACAATGTTGGCTACAGTGAGCGTGGCGGTATTCCCATCGAACCGCGACTCAGTGAGCAATGGTTTCTGAAATATCCAAAAGTGAACGAGGCTCTCGAAGCGGTGTCGACCGGCCGGATCCGGTTCCGCCCGGAACGATGGACGAAGACATTCGAGCATTGGATCGATAATATCCAGGATTGGTGTATCAGCCGCCAGCTCTGGTGGGGACACCGGATCCCGGTCTGGTATAACAACGAGGATCCTGGTCGCGTCCATGTTGGCACGGAACCGCCGGCAGACCAGGAGCAATGGCATCAGGACCCCGATGTGCTGGACACCTGGTTCTCCGCCTGGCTTTGGCCCTTTGCCACGATGGACGAGGCTACGCGGAAGCGCTTTTACCCGACCCAGGATCTTGTGACCGGCCCGGACATTATATTCTTCTGGGTAGCGCGTATGATCATGGCGGGGCTCGAATACCAGGAAAACATCCCATTCGAGAACGTGTTCTTTACTGGGATTATTCGCGATCTCCAGGGCCGGAAAATGTCGAAGAGCCTCGGGAATTCACCGGATCCGCTCGACTTGATTTCAAAATATGGAGCCGACGGTCTACGGTTTGGCCTGATGCGAATCGCGCCGCACGGCCAGGACATCCGATTCGATGAGAAACAGATCGAGGAAGGAAGGAATTTCGCAAACAAACTCTGGAACGCTTGCCGTTTCCGGCAGCTCCAGGGAGCGACGATAACCGCTCTTTCAGGCAGCCGGTTCAGCCCCTATTCCGCCCGAATTCTGCTTCGCCTGAACGAGACGATCGATCGAATCGAGAAAGCGTACGACGGCTATCTGTTCACCGAGGTCGCGCAATCGTTGTACGAATTCGTTTGGAGCGACTTCTGCGACTGGTATCTCGAGGCTGCGAAAACGGAGCTGCAAAGCGCCCAGGACGCTGTTCGTGTGAACTGCCTCAGCGTGGTCGACTTTCTCCTTTCTGCTGTTCTGCGGTTGCTTCATCCACTGATGCCGCATATTACCGAGGAGCTTTGGCATCGGATGGGATTTGGCGAATCGACGATCCAATTCGTTCCGATCGACCATTTGCGGGTAGACGATGCCCGGCTTGACCCGGCAGATATCGCGTTTGCCGAGCAGGTCTACCAGGCGACGACAATCACCCGAAACCTGCGAGCTGAATTTCGGATTCCGTCGAATAAGCGAACAGCACTGACCCTGAAACCGGCAGTCACCGGTGATTTCACCGTTTTCGGCCGCCTGATCAATGCGGATCCGTTTGAGGTCGATCCGGATTATACTCCCAAACCGGGTGTGCCGGTTGCCGTGACGCCTCTGGGACAGGCATTCCTTCCGTTGGCTGGAGTGATTGATGTGTCGGCGGAGAAGGAACGGCTCCGGAAAGAGATCGGCAAAATTGAGGCGGAAATTGCGACGGTCCGCAAGAAGCTTGCGAATGCCGGCTTTCTCGAGCGAGCTCCGGCCGCGATCGTGGAGGAACATCGGCAGCGAGAACGGGATTTTCTGGTCAAACTCGAGCAGCTCCGCGAGCGCGCCTCGGGGATTTGAGGAGGCTTTCACCGCGGCGCGCGAGGGGCCCAAGGGTCGGGTCTGCACATTCGATCCGGCGGCCGCCGGATCGAATGTGCAGACCCGACCCTTCTACTGGTGAGTTACGAAGCCACTTTTCTTTTCAGGACTGAGACTGACAACTGAGAACTTATGCGGGCCGGGTTAATCGGCGTGCACTTAAATTTTGTCATCTGCGATCCTGCGCATTTAATGTATTTTGCCCAGTTCCGGTCAATGTCCCAACACCTTGAGAAAATCCTGGCGCACGCTGAGCGTCAGCTGACGTCAGAGGGGAGCCACCGTCTCCGTGAGCGGCTCGATCTGTACAAGAAGTTTCTCAAAATCGAGGAACATCGGTTGCGGTTGAAGCATTACTCCGGTGCCGGAGGATTGGAGATCGTGCGGGACCGTTCAGCGCTCCTGGATGTCGTGTTGCGGCATCTGTTCGAAGGCGCAGTGGAAGGTTCTGCCTATGCGGATAAAACGCCTCCGTTTGCGCTGCTGGCGATTGGCGGCTACGGGCGCGGCGAATTGAGCCCTTACAGCGATGTTGACATTCTGTTTCTGCACGATTCCCCTCGGATTTCCCCGGAAACAATGGAGGTGATCGAGCAGGTTCTGTACATGTTGTGGGATGTCGGCTTCAAAGTCGGACACTCCACGAGATCCGTCGACGAAGCGATCAAGCTTGCGAACCAGGATGTCCAGACCAAGACATCGCTCCTGGAATCGCGTTTCCTGGCGGGGGATCACCTGCGACATGCGAAATTCAGAAGGGAGTTTTTCGAACGCTGTGTCCGAGGCCAGGTTGAAAGTTATCTCCGATGGCGGGTTGCAAATCAGGATGAACGCCATCGCAAATATGGCGGATCGGTTTTCATGCAGGAGCCGAATATCAAAAACGGCTGCGGCGGCCTGCGCGACTATCATAACATGCAATGGATCTGCTATTTCCGGGACGGGGTCATGAACACGGCCAAGCTGGTTGAACGCAGGTATATCAGCGAAAGCGACCGGCGCGCCATCGACCGAGCATACGATTTTCTCCAGCGCGTCCGCACCGAGCTCCACTATCTAGGCAAGCGCGCCTCCGATCTTCTGACGCTCTTCTACCAGGGGCAGGTGGCAAACTCCTTTCAATACCCGCAAAAGAACGTGCTTCGGCGCAGCGAGGCGTTCATGCGTGATTACTATCAGCATGCCAGAACCATCTATCTGACGGCGAAACGCGTGACCGACGGCTTTTTGCTGCCTGGCATTGCGGAAAAAGAGCAGAAACCGATCTTTGGATTTCTGGCAAAGCGCAAACTGAAGACCGAAACATTCGACGGCTTTTACAGTCACGGCGGACTGATCTATTTTGAGAACCCGGAAGTCTTTAGCGAGGATCCATTCCGGCTGATCCGCGTTTTCCTGTACGCGCAACAGCGGGAACTTGCGCTCAGTTCAGAGCTTCAGCAGCTGATTCGCCGCCGAGGCCGGTTGGTGAATCGGATATTCCAGTATGCGCGCGCTGCGCGCGAAACGTTTCAGGCGATCTTATCGCGAAAAGGTGAGGTCGGGCACACGCTCAGGATGATGCACGAGGTCGATTTCCTCGGAAAATATATGCCTGAGTTCGGCGGGCTGACCTGCCTGGTACAGCACGAATATTTCCACAGATACACCGCGGATGAACACACGCTGGTTTGTATCGAAAAGCTGGATTCATTGATCGACACCGAGGACGCGAAGCTGGCGCCTTACAAGTCGCTTTTCCTGAAGTTGGAAGATCCGTACGTGCTTTACCTGGCGCTCCTTCTACACGACACTGGGAAAGCTTCCGAGGCGCGTCATCACGCGGAAGCAAGCGCGCTCAATGCGCAGAAGGTTGCTGCCCGCCTGCAGCTTTCCCCGGAGAGAAGACGGAAGTTAATTCTGCTTGTCGACCATCACATGACGCTTTCAGAAATCGCGCAACGCCGGAATATTGAAGATTCGGCGACAATTGCAGATTTCGCGGAAATCGTTCGGAGCCCGGAAAATCTCGACGCGTTGATGCTCTTGACGCTGGCCGACGGCCAAGGGACGGGCGGCCAGAACTGGTCTGACTGGAAAGAAACGCTCGTCTGGCAGCTTTATCACGCAACTTCCAGCTATCTGCACGACGAAAGAGAATTTTTCGCGGAACGGCGAATTCAACGCGAGGACCTGCAGCAAACCGTTGCAAAGAGAATGGCAAAGGATTCCGGGGACGAGATCGAGGTCCATTTTCATTCGATGCCCGACCGATATTTTCAGAGTCACAACGTCAATGAAATTATCGGTCATATCCGGCTATTCCGCACATTCATGGAAATGCGAGTGCGAAACCCGAAGATGGCGCTTTCGGCGGCTGTCAAATGGCACGCCAAACCGGACCAAGGGCATAGCGAGTTCTGGATTTGTACCTGGGATCGGACTGCATTGATGGCAAAGATCGCCGGATCGTTTGCAACGGCATCGATCAATATTCTCAGCGCGGACGCCTATACGCGCGTCGATAATCTGATGCTGGGGATCTTCCGAGTCTGCGACACGAGTTTCAGGCCGGTTTCAGACGAACGGGATCTGGAGCAGGTAGAATCGATCCTCCAGACCTCACTTGAAAACGTTGATTTCGATTTTGCGCCACTCCTCGAAAAGGCCAGGAAGCGCACCGCGTTTCATTTGCCGATTGGAATGGATTTGCCGACAAAGCTGGTCATCTCCAACGAGATCCATTCAAGCTACACCGTCATCGATTTGCAGACTGCGGACCGTCTTGGACTGTTGTACGACGTGCTGATCTGTCTTTCGCGGGCGAAAGTGAACATCGCCTCATCTCGCATTGCCACGGAAAAGGGAGCCGCATTCGACAGCTTCTACGTAACCGATCTTGAGGCGAGAAAGATTACCGACCCTCGCGCTCTCAGAAGCCTCGAATCTTCGCTACTCGCCGCCGCGACCGGCGGTGAGTATCACAGAAAATAGCTTTTTTGTGGACTGAGCATTCCCGTTTCCGGGACGAATGCATCCCGGTACCGGCACGACGATGGTGCTGAAAGTGGTCCTCGATATCGTATCCCGCTTTTTCCCGAGCTGCATCGCCGACAAATCCTGAGAAGAATGCCACACCCTGTTTCCTTTCGATGCAAGTCCAATATGCCTCCCGAGCCGCTCTGTGAGCGGCTCTTTGGCCCAGAATCTCGCGAGCCCAATGGGCTCGCGAGATTTTCGCGCTAAAGGAGGACTCGCTCTTTCGGAAAGTCGTTTCACCATCTGGCGCCGGTGGCATACCCGCTGCTAATACCCCTTAACCAACCAACAACGAGAAACACCGATTACCAAGCTTAGCAGGGATGCCCTCTATGAATGACAATGATGCGCCATCGCATAAGAACGATAAGACCAACGATGTCGATCCTTGGGTGCAATCGCAGCTCTCGGCCTACCATATTGTCTGGTTGGAGAAACAGAGGTCGGCTGCTGATCCAACTGAGATCCTGAAATTCGCGCTGGCAGAATGGGTTGCTCGCCATCCGGACGACTGGTTTGGCCATACGAGCGTCGGAATCGCTATGCGGGCTGCTCTGGACGAATTCATTGCCCGGCATTCAG